>JASHYZ010000051.1 GCA_030042795.1 Terriglobia bacterium
GATCGTCATGCTGCTGCCGCACGGCCTGGAGGGGCAAGGACCTGACCATGCGAGCGGCCGGCCGGAGCGCTTCCTTCAACTCGCGGCGTTCGTCAACGTACGGATCGTCAATTGCACCACGGCGGCGCAATACTTCCACGTTCTGCGCCTGCAGGCGACGTTACTGAATACTGACCCGCTGCCGCTGATCATCTTCACCCCAAAGAGTCTGCTGCGACATCCTCTGGTGGCCTCTTCATTGCGCGAGCTGGCCGAGGGCCGCTTCCGCCGCGTGATTGACGATACCGAAGCCCAGCGCGAGCCGGAGCGCGTGCGGCGGCTGATCCTGGCCAGCGGCAAGGTTGCCGTGGAGCTTTTGGCCAGCCCTGAGCGCGCCCGGGGTGCAGCGGTGGCCATCTGCCGGGTAGAACAGCTTTACCCGCTGGCTGAGGACGATCTGCTGCCAGTGTTGGAGGCGTATCCGCACCTCGAAGAAGTGGTGTGGATGCAAGAAGAGCCCCGCAACATGGGCGCCTGGCAATTCATCAAGCTGCAGATCGACCGGCTCATCGCCGGCCGCTGGCCACTGCATTACATCGGACGGCCGCGCCGATCAAGCCCGGCGGAGGGCTCGTCAGCCTGGCACAGCGTGAATCAGGCGGCGCTGATCCGCCAGGCGTTCGACTTGGCTGAGGCGCCGGTTGAGGAGAGCTTGCTGCTCAAGAGTAGGTGAGTCCTGGGAGGTCTCAAGAGATGCCGGCAAAAATCGTAGTTCCTGATCTCGGCGAGTCGGTGCTCGAAGCTACGGTGGGGCATTGGCTGAAGAACGAAGGAGAACGTGTGAGCGTCGGCGAGGTACTGGTGTCGCTCGAGACTGACAAGGTGGACCTCGAAGTGGGCGCGGAGCGCGGCGGGGTGCTGACGAAGATTGAACGGCATGAAGGCGAGGACGTAAAGATCGGCGACGTGTTGGGCGTGATCGAGGATGGCGCGGGCGCGGCCGAGACCAAGCCCGCCACAGAGACGGCCAAGCCCGCAGCACCTACGGTTCCTCAGCCGCAGAAACGGCCTGCAACAAATGGCCAGTTATCAGTGGCCCCGCCGGTCTCGACTGCTGCGGCAGAGTCGGCTGCAGCTTTGGAACCTCCTGCCACGCCTTCCGCCCGGCGTTTGGCACGGGAGCGCGGAGTTGATCTGGAAAAGCTTGTGCCCTCGGACGGCGAGCGGCTGACGAAGGCCGATGTGGAACGGCACCTGGCCGAATCATCCGGGCCTCAACCTAAGTCCGCGGCGGGTCTCACGCCTCCGCCAGCGGTGCCGCAACCGGCGTCCGGCGCGTCGCTAGCAGCCGCACCTTCGCCAGCCACGCCCGGCGCACGACTGGAAGAACGCGTCCGCATGTCGCGAAGGCGGCAGACCATCGCGCGTCGCCTGGTGGAGGCACAGCACGAGGCTGCCATGCTCACCACTTTCAACGAAGTGGATATGAGCGCCGTAATGGAAATGCGCAAGCGCCACAAGGAGTCATTCCAGGAGCGCTACGGAGTGGGCCTGGGCATTTCGTCGTTCTTCGTCAAGGCGGCAGTTGCGGCGCTGCGTGCATTCCCGCGGCTCAATGCTGAGATCGACGGCGACGACATCATCCTAAAGCACTACTACGACATTGGCATCGCGGTGGGCGCGGCTGAAGGACTGGTGGTACCCGTCTTGCGCGATGCAGACCGGCTCACGTTCGCCGAAATCGAGAAGGGCATCAAACGATTCGCCCAGCAGGCCCGCGACCGCACGCTGGCGCTCGATGACTTGCGCGGCGGAACTTTTACGATCACCAACGGCGGCGTGTTCGGATCGCTCATGAGCACGCCCATTCTGAATCCGCCGCAAGTGGGTATCCTGGGACTGCACAAGGTGCAGGAAAGGCCGGTGAGCCTCAACGGCCAAGTCGTAAGCCGCCCGATGATGTACATCGCGCTCAGCTACGATCATCGCATCGTAGACGGGATGGAAGCGGTGCAGTTCTTAGTGAGAGTGAAACAGTTGGTGGAAGAGCCGGCAAGTTTGTTGCTGGAAGGATGAGCTTGACCGTCCAGCTTAGGGGCCGGCTTGATTCAGACTGTCTTCAATGCCATCATCATTGCCGTGAGTCCGATCTTACAAGGCTGGCTACAAGTACTCACGATCGCCCTGACCATCGCGGCCGCGCTGGCGGGTGCTGTACTCTACATCGGCAAGCGCATCGATGACTTGGGCAAGCGTATCGACGGTCTGGACAAGCGCATCGACGGCCTGGACAAGCGCATTGACGACCTCCGGGCCGACATGAATACTCGCTTCGCTGACCTCAAAGATTGGATTCGCTCTGAAGTTAGGCGCATCGAGGACCGCCTGGAAAGATTAGAGCATCCGCTCGTGAGATAGCCGGTTACTTGCTGACACCTCTCCAGCGTAGCGGCTGCTTATGGCCCTATGCGATGGCGGTTGCTGGACTGTGTAGGTGGCCTCATAGGTAAATCGAGGATGAGATTGCTGGCCAAAGCTCTGCTCAGACTTGCTGGTGTTGCTGCATTCATCCTGTGCCTGTCAGCAAGTCTGGCTCTGGCCACCGGCGCTCAGCAGGGCTCTAACTTCGACCTCAACGGTACCATCCACGACGCCTCCAAGGGCAAGTTCACCGTCGACTCGGGGCAGGGAATCTTCTTTCACGTGGTCTATGACGACAAGACGACTATCGTCCGGGCAGACGGATCAGCCGGGTCAGCGCAGGACCTCAAGGTGGGCGTAACGGTGCACGTTGCCGGCGATCTTAGCGAAACGGGAGAGGTGAAGGCCGCACGTATCGAGATCGGCGGCGGGGCGAAGAAAGAAACGGCCGCAGCTCCCAATGGGCGGGAGCTGCGCGCTGCTTTTCCCGCGACCTCTGGATTCCCGCTTGCGCGGGAGTAACCGCAGAACTAGCGGCCTGCTCTCGGTTGATGTAATTGACTGCTCCGGCCACCCCGCCTCTCTTATCGTTCGCTAGGGTTCACATAGATAGAGTGCGAAACATGAAGACAGCAACCGTTCGCGATCTGAGCTTCCATTTCTCAGAGATCAAGGCCCGGCTTTGTCAAGGCGAGGAAATATGTCGCGCCAAGGCGCAAAGACGCAAAGCGAGCGCGGTAAACAAAGAAGTTCTTCTTTGTGCTCTTGTCGCCTTGGCGTGAGACCTTGCATTCTTTCACGGCTTCTGAGGGTTGGGAGTCGTTCACTGCGCTATTTGCCTTTGCGCCTCCGTATCCTGCCGTGATAGCCTCTCGCTTTCAAAAAGAAAGGACTTCGCCGCCATGAAACGCTACCCCTGGCTTCTTCCGATCTTTATTACCGTCGTCGCCAGCGGATGGGCGCAGAGCCCCGCCGCGGCGCCCTCACCCCGGCCACAGCAGGCGCAACAGCCGGCACCCATCGTTTCGCCGGAGGTGCGCTCGGATCGCAGCGTCACGTTTCGCTTCCGTGATCCCAACGCGAAAGAGGTGCTGCTGAACCTGGAGGGAACCAAGCCTCAGCCGATGCAGAAGGACGATCAGGGCGTTTGGAGCATCACCACCACGCCGCTCGATCCCGACTATTACGGTTACTCTTTCGTGGCCGACGGCGTGAACCTGGTGGACCCTTCTAATCCCCTGATGAAGACCAACCTGCTGTTCCAATCCAACATGGTGCACGTGCCGGGTGCGGCGCCGGAGGTGTGGGACACCACAGACGTGCCGCATGGTGTGGTCCACCATCACTTCTATCATTCGGCTGTGGTGGGTGATGACCGAGACTATTTTGTTTACACGCCGCCGGGCTATGGTGAGGCGGCCAACCCCGCTAAGCAGTACCCGGTGCTCTACCTGCTGCATGGCTATAGCGACGGCGCCGACGGTTGGACGGCGGTGGGCCGCGCCAACTTTATCCTGGATAATCTCATCGCCCAGGGTAAAGCTAAGCCTATGATCGTGGTGATGCCGCTGGGCTACGGTGCGCCGGAGATTCTGCGGCGCGGCTTCGGAGCCTTTCGTGATCCGAGCCTTCCGCGGCGGAACATGGATAAATTTGGTGAGACGCTGCTGACGGAAGTCATACCACAGGTGGAGCAGAGCTATCATGTCTCGACCGACCGCAACGCGCGCGCCATTGCCGGGCTCTCGATGGGCGGCGCCGAGTCCCTTTACGTGGGCCTGAACCACCTTGACCATTTTGCCTGGGTGGGGTCCTTTAGCGCCGGTGGCCTCGCTGGCGACTACAACGCCGAGTTTCCATCGCTCGATTCGAAAGCCAACGATCAGCTCCACCTGCTCTGGATCGCGTGCGGCACGGAGGATCACCTTATTGAACCAAACCGCAAGTTCCGCGAATGGCTCACTTCGAAGGGCGTGAAGCACACCGATATCGAAACGCCGGGCATGCACACCTGGATGGTGTGGCGGCGCAATCTCGCCAACTTCGCGCCGCTCTTGTTTCAGTCTGAGGGCAGCACGCAGTAGGGGCTTTGGACTGCAGCTTCCCGAGACTTACCTGAGGCCATGTAGCAGAACCAAGGTCGCGTCAACCTGCCGCCCCTACCTCAAATTGACCCACTACCGGAATTAGGTTTCTCTTGACACCCGTCGAGTTCAGTTGTGGTAAGCTAATGTCATGAAGAGGCTGCTGACCACTGCGGCCGTGTTGGGCGGTTTCCTCCTAGCTTCGCCCCTTTATGCCCAGTCCCGCGGCGGCGGGCGCTCCGGGGGGGCCGGACACTCAGTGGGCACAGCCCCGTCCAGAGGCGGTGGTTTTTCTTCCTTTCGAGCAGCGCCGAGCCCGATGAGAGCGCCAATCTCAAGGCCGGTTCCTTCAGGAAACTCTTACTGGCGACGAGGCCCTAATGGTGCCTTCGGCGGGCGGCGGCCGCTTCCTTACGGCGGTTACTATGGATGGCCGTACCGCACATATTTCTCGTACCCGCTCTATCCTTATTGGTATCCGCTTTTCGGTGGAGATAATTCTGGTTCCTACCAGCAAGCTCCTGCTGCGTCAGAGCCGGAGCAGGATAGTGGGCTCGCCGATCAGGTAGCCGATCTCACCAATCAGGTGCAGATGCTGCAGGAAGAGCAGGCGACGCGCGACTACCTGCGGCCGCCGACTGCCGAGACTCGGCCAACGGCCAGTGTAGAAAAGCCTCTTTCCACCGTGCTGGTCTATCGTGACGGCCATCAGTTGGAAGTGCAAAACTACGCCCTGATGGGCGATACAGTTTGGGTGCTGGGAGATCAAACCACCCGGAAGATTCCTCTTAACGACCTCGATATCGACGTGACTCAGAAACTGAACGCTGATCGTGGGGTGGAGTTCGTCGCATCGAGCACGCGCTGACGAATCTCGTACCGTTCGATCGCCTCAAACCTGTTTTGCTGCAGCCCCGCCGTTCCCCTCCTTTCCTGGTGTGCTATAAGAGAACCTGCGCCTCTTATACGGATTTGCGCGGCGAGGATTAGCCACGGAATGTCTGGAATTATCGGATACATCGGCAACAA
>JASHYZ010000052.1 GCA_030042795.1 Terriglobia bacterium
TCAAATGGCAGAAGGCAAATACGGCGTTCCTGTTCCCCGCCTCGCACTGTTTCCCAACTACAGTCGTCACCACTGAAACTCCATCCGTGTCCGATGCGTGGCGAACTCCTCGTAGGGTCCGACGGTCAGCGTGCGAATCACACTCGCGGTCTCTGTGTAAGCCAGCACCACGGTCAGTGTGCTACGCGATTTTTCGCCGAACTCCAGGTAAGGTTCCGGAAGGTAAAAGTCGGTTTGCGGTCCCGCGATCACGTAGCGACCAACAAAGCGTCCGTTGAGGTAAAGCAAGGCATCGCGCTCGGCTTCGAAGCTGACCTTCCACGGAATCGACCATCCCTCAGGCGCAGCCGTCATGCTGAATTCAGCCTGACACCAACAAAACGCCGGCACAATGCCGCCTTGCGGAGAGAAAGTGACCATGGCCTCATTCCGGGGCGAAAACTTGGGGTCTAGACGTCGGCCTTGCATTGCGGGCGAAAACCGCTGAACCTGCCACGTATCTATCTCTGCGCCGGAGGACTCATTTTCACCCAGACGGACTGTGGCGATGCCTTTCATCTCGCCGATGTTCTCTCCGAAATTCGGAGCGCCGAACAGCTCGTAGGAAATCTCCAGCGTGTTGCTTCCCGAGCGGGCGTAATCCGCGAGGGCGAAATCAGCGGTCTTCAGGGGCTTTGAGGCTTGCGGCACCAGCTTGCCGTTGATGAACACCTTCTTGCCGTCGTCAGCGAAGGCGGTGATGAACATTCGCGGCTGGCCCGCGTAATTGAATTCGGCCCGATACTTGACGTAGCCGTAAGGGAACGCGCCCAAATCGTCCAGCGGCCGCAAGGGCGTGGCGAGCCAGTGGCCCTGGCTGAGATCAAAGCGCTCAATGGATATGGCTACTGGCTGCGGATTTTGGCGCGCAGCAGGCAACTGCGGAGTGCTGATGTTGAACGTCAATATTTCCCAGTGACGATCGAACTGGAGCTCCGTTTCCACACCGTCCAGCCAGAACTTCTGCGGAATTGGGGGAATCAGCGCCTTCACCGCGTGATTGCCGGGCGAGAAGTCAAGATCGGCCCAGACTGTTTTCTTCGTACGTCCGCTTCCCGCGATTACCGCGGCATCCGTAAAGAACGGGACTGAGAACGTACCCTTCTGTTCCTCCTTGGACAAAGCCGCGCTTCCCGGCAGGATCGAGTTCGGCCATTCTACCGTCCAAGTCTTCAGCGCCAGCTCACGCGGCAGCAGGAACACCTCCAAGTCTCCTTGATAGCGCAGCATCTTTTGCTCCTGCTCGACGCGCACCCCGCACACCCAGGACTCAAACTCCTGGTCCCAATACTGATAGGCCGCGTCGCCCTCCACATGGGGTTCGTTCTCGGCATCGAGGCTGAACTCCACCAGCCGGCCGGGCTCATCATAGACCACTAAATACGCGCGCCCGCTTTCGGCGTAGCCCAACACTTCGCCGGTACTGTAGCGCAGCACATGATCGCCGATGGGAATCTGCACGGGCAGCATCTTCATTTCGCGAGGGCCCAGCTCCAGTTCACCTTCGCGCGGCACAGTGATGAGCCGGTGCGTGGGCGAGTGCGGGTCTTGGAAGCTTGCCTTATAACGCTGGCTCGCATTCCCGTTCTCACGGATAAATACCACCCCGCTTTTGCCGTTCACGCGCAGTGAGACACTCACCTGCGGATTGGTGGAGTTCGTGGCGTTGGGAGCCGCTTCGGTTCGGATCAGCGTGCGACCGAAGAGCTTCAGCGAGGCGCCGATGCCGCGCGCGGCGTAGTACTTTTCCCACAGTCCTCCCGGCTCGCGCAGCGGAGCGCCGTAGTCATACGTAGTGGTGAGCCTCTTCGCAGCCCAATCAAAGTTGGTGCCCCCGAAACCCATGTAGTAGTTGTAGTAGGTCACGCCTTGCTCGATGGCAGTCTTGGAAAGCAGCTCGAGCTGGCGGCCGTTCACGCCGTCCTGGTCTACCGAGAGCTTGCCCCCAAACTCGGAGAACCATCCGCCCTGAAGCTCGGTAATGCCCAGCGGCGTGCCCGGCTGCTCGCGGCGCAGCTTGGCAATCGCCGGAATCACTTCCTGGGTTACCTGCCAGCGCGGGTAGAAATTACAGGTGTCCATGATGCGGGAAAAATCGGGGTCCTGGCGGTTCCGCACCTGCTTGGTCCAACAAGTGATGAGCGGGATATCGATGCCAGATTTCCAGGCCATCTGCGCCAGCGCGCGCACGTACGCGGCCTTATCCGCGTCGGGCAGTTTCCAGTAATCGTACTCGTTCTCAATTTGCATCAGGATGATGGGTCCGCTGTGGGTCACCTGATACCGCACAATCACGGGCAGAACCTGGTTGAACCAGTGCTGTGAGGTGCGAATGCTTTCTGGGTCATTCGAGCGCAAGGGAAATCGTCGGTTAATGACCCAGCGCGGGAAACCGCCGGAATCCCACTCCGCGCAGACGTAGGGTCCGGGACGGGCGATGATGTAGAAACCCATGCTGCCCACGAGCTTCACGAAGGCCTCAAACTCACTCAAGTCCACGTGGCCTTCTTCGGGCTCGTGATAATTCCAGAAGGCGTACGTTTCAATCACATTGAAGCCCGCCGCGTGCAGCTTCATCAGCCGATCGCGCCACAGCTCTTGCGGACAGCGCGGATAATGGAAAGCCGCGCCGAACAGAAACATGTCCCGATCATTGACGGTGAAGCATTGGCCGTCATAGCGGATAAACCCCGGCATCGGGAACTGCACAGCCGCATCCGCCGGTTCGCCCGCGCCGGCAGATTCAGCGGCACCGGCATCACGTGTCCGCGCCCCCGGAGGCCACAGAATGGCGCCACCCAAACCGGAACTAATACCCGCAGCCAGCGGCGCCGAAATCACCGAGCGCAAGAACTCGCGGCGTGAACCGACATTTCTGTGGCCGCCTTCCTTGTGCTCAGAATTCTCTGGGGCAGACTTGTGCATATAAGTTTCACTCCGGAAAATACTCTTAAGAATTAGATTACTGGAAATCGGACATCGGAAGTGCTTTGAAGTTAACACTTCGGGGGGGGCGCGGATCGCAAGGTTGGCAAGCGTTGTCTGGTCACAGCAAGTGGCGAGGACGGGCTGTTTCGGTACGCGGCGAGTGGCCCGCAGTGAGTAAAGAGCGCTCTGTACTGCAAGGGCGTAATTTCTTGGTTTTTTAGCA
>JASHYZ010000585.1 GCA_030042795.1 Terriglobia bacterium
CTGCCTCCGCTCTCGTTGAACCGCGTGGTCCCGCAGCAAGTCCTGAAGATGTTCGAACTGCACGCCGCTCCAGGCGCGCCGGCCGAGTTTGACTGAAGCCGGTGATCGAAAATCGACTATCCTCATTTCGTCAACAATCTAAAGCCGGTGCGCCATTGCGTAATCTCGACAGCAACGAGAGCCGTAGAGGACACACCAGTGACGAGGCGTGCAATCGGCAATCGTCAATTTAAGGCCGGTAGGTTGCGAAACTGGTGTCCGTTTCCCAGACGGTCACGGAGTGCACGCAAGCGCCGTTCTGCTGAACTTTTGGTTCCAGTTCCTGGGAAAAGTAGCGGGCGATGTTCTCGGCGGAAGGGTTGAGGCGATCGAAGGGTGAGACGTCATTCAGAAACTGGTGGTCGAACTGGTCGACGATGGTCTTGACGGCTTGGCGCAGGTCAATGAAATCGATCAGCAGGCCTGTGGAGTCGAGATTCTCGCCCTGGACGGTGACACGCACCTTGTAGTTGTGACCGTGGACGTTTTCACACTTGCCCTTATAGTCGCGCAGGGCGTGGCCGGCTGCAAATGAGTAGTCGATGGAAACTTCGAACATGATACTGATGCTCCTTGATGTGGCTCAGGATGAAACTGCGCGAAGCGCTTTGGAGTTGCGGTAGCTTGCTACCGCTTTCGTGCCGCGACCGTGCTCGCAGCCATCAGGGCCATGCTAGATCACAAAGACGCGGCCAGCAAGCTGGCCTGAAGAAAGCGGCGTCAAGCCGCCGCACTCCAAAGCGCCTACGGCACAGGCTGGCTGCGAGCCGATTGTTGCATGAACTCCTTCACCTGTTCCAGCTTGGCGGCGCGCCCGTAATCGGGCAGGCTTTCGAAAAATTGCCGTCCGTATTGTTTGCGGACGAGGCGCGGATCAAGCATGACGAGCACCCCGCGATCACTCTGGGCGCGGATGAGCCGGCCGAATCCCTGCTTGAGCGCGATCACAGCTTGCGGCACCTGGTATTCCACAAACGCGTTGCCGCCGTCCTCGTTAAGCTGCCGGATGCGCGCCGCCACCACGGGGTCCGACGGTACGGCGAAGGGCAGACGGTCAATAATCACGGCGCTCAGTTGCTCGCCTTGCACATCCACGCCTTGCCAGAAGGAACTGGTAGCGAACAGCACAGCGTTCGCGGTGGAGCGGAAGCGCTCGATCAGAGCGTTGCGCGGCGACTGGCCTTGCATCAGCAGAGGGAAGCGCACACGCGCGCGTACGCGTTCATAGATGTCACGCATCTGCTGGTACGAGGTGAAGAGGACGAAGGCTCGGCCGCGCGTGGCCTTCAGCACCTCCACCACTTCGTCGGCGGCGCGGCGGCCGAAATCGGCCTCGCGCGGCTCCGGCAAATGAAGCGGCGTGTACAGCATCGCCTGATTCTTGAAGTCAAAATGCGACGGAAACACGCGCTCCGTGCAGTGGTCGATGCCCAGCCTGCGCTTGAGAAAATCAAAGGTGCCGCTCACCGCCAGCGTTGCCGAGGTCAGAATGACGGTGTCCACTCTCTCGAAAAGCTTCTCACGAAGAATGGAGGAAACGTCGATGGGCGAGGCTTCCAGAAACAGGCCGCGCCCGCGCCGCTCCCACCAGAAGACGCAGTTGCGGTCCTTCCCTTCCACAACCTTTTCCAGCGTGGCACGCAGCTCCGCCGCACGGCGTGCCAGGTTGTTGATCTCCTCCGGCCGATCTTTGATACGCTGCAGCTCCGTTTCCAGGCGTACGTGCGCGTTGACCATCGCAGAGTACGCGCCGCGATTACCTTCCAGAAACTGGTCGCGGTTATCAAAGGAAAAGCGGCCTTCGCCGGAAGGAAAGAGGTTGAAGAAGGCTTCCGCGCGTCGGCGCAGCTCCAGAATCGCGGCTTCCACTTGCGGCACACGCAGAGCTTTCTGGCGCAGTGTCTCTTCGGTATCGTGAGCCAGCTCCTCCACGCGGTAGTTGGAAAACTGCATCCCGAAGTAAACTGTGGCGACTTCCTCCAGGTCGTGGGCTTCGTCGAACACCACTGCGGCGTACTCTGGCAGCAGGCTGGCGTAGTCTCCTTGCTTCAGCGCCAGGTCCGCGAAAAAGAGGTGATGGTTGACGATGATCACGTCGGCTTCGGCGGCGCGCTGATGCATCAGCGTGATGAAACAGCGCTCGAATTGCGGACACTTTTGGCCCGTGCAGGCTTCGCGCCGGGCGTCGATGCGCGACCACAGTTCGCTCGTGTCGGGCAGGCCGTGGAGCTCGGCGCGGTCGCCGGTCTTGGTGCGCTCTTCCCACTTACGAAGCTGGGAATAGAGTTCGATTTCCTGGAGGCCGCTCAGCACCGGCTGTCGCTCAATGTCGTAAAGCTTCTGCCGGCAAAGATAATTTGCCCGGCCCTTCATCAGCGTGGCGCGCGCGTCGGGAAAAAGCTTTTTGAGGAATGGCAGATCCTTGGTGAAGAGCTGCTCCTGCAGGTTCTTGGTGCCGGTCGAGATCACCACGCGGCGACCGCTGAGAATGATGGGCACGAGGTAGGCAAGCGTCTTACCGGTGCCGGTTCCGGCCTCGGCAATGAGGTGATGGCGGTTCTCGATGGCCGCGGCTACTTCCTCGGCCATTTCGAGCTGTGCGGGACGATGCTCGTAGCGCGGATGATGGCGCGCGAGCCAGCCGGAAGGCCCGAAGATCCGCTCCAGGGGCTGGCGTTCTGCCGATTTGCGAGCGTCCGTGGGCATATGCGTGGAAGGAGCTAATCCGCGTGAAACCGGTAGCCCGCTTGCTTGATGGTCTTGCGGAAATCTTCCGCGCGAATCTCGATGGGTTTGCACATTTCGTAGATTCGTGAGCTCAAGGTGACGCCAAATTGGTCAAGCGAGCGCTCAAAGCTTGGAATCACGTTGCCGGAAGGTTCTTTGCCCGCGTTGCGTGGCTGAGCGGGTTCGCCGAAAGGCAGCGTAGTGGTAATCAATGTAACCTTTTTCTGATTATAACGAGAGTTAATAAGGTAAGCGAGCCGCTCCTTCACCCACTCGCTGGGATTGGCGGACACCAGCTCATCGAGCAGAAGCACCTCTGTTTCCACCACGGGCTCAAGCAGCCGCAGTTCGGAGGTGTCCGATACCGGGTTGTAGCTTTCCCTGATAGACTGCAACAATTCCCGGAAATCAACAAACAGGCACTCGACGCCCTTGCGCGTGATCAGCTCGCGAAGCACGGCCACAGCCAGATGCGTCTTGCCTACACCGGTCGGGCCCGTGAAGATAAGCCCAAAATCCACGCGGTAGTCTTCTACGAACTGCCGAGCCCAGCGCTTGGCCATGTCGAGGTAGGCGTTCGGCTGGCCGGTGCCAGGCTCCTTCACCACATTGAAACTTTCGACGGTGCAGTGTTCGTAGCGGCGCGGAATGCCGGCGTGCCGCAGCAAATCATTAGGCCGCCCTTCCAGGCTGCAGTCACAGCGCGCAGCGCGCATCACGCCCTGAAGTTCGACGAGTTTCCATCCCGTGCCTTCGCAGGCCGGACAATCCTTGCGAGCCATGTGTAACCTGATAGGGTATTCTAACCCGATTTTTGATGAGCCACGGAGCAGGTCAAGTGCGACTGTGGCTGACACAATTTCACAGGAATCGTTCCGCCTTTCGCATCATTTCAGTCGGAATAGGCAGACGTGCTGCTGCTCGCTAGTCGCTATCGAGACGCTGTTCGCGCCAGGGGTCGCCATACATGTGATAACCGTTGCGCTCCCAATAGCCTGGCTGATCGCCTGCAAGAAATTCCAGTTCGCGAACCCACTTGGCACTCTTCCAGGCGTAAAGCTTCGGTACCACCAGGCGCAGCGGGCCACCGTGCTCAGGTTCAAGCGGGACTCCATCGTGCCGGTCTGCCAGCAGCACGCTGGAATCAAACAGGTCGGCCAGCGGCACGTTGGTGGTGTAATCCCCTGCGCCGCGAACTAGCACGTGTGTTGCGCTCGAAAGCGGTTGGGTGAGATCGCACACGGTACGAAAGCTGACACCCTCCCAGTGATTGTCGAAGCGGCTCCAGCGCGTGACGCAATGGAAATCTGCCGTCACCTCCGCCCGCGGCAGCGCCTGGAATTGCGGCCACGTGAGCCGCAGCGGGTTGCGAACGAACCCCGTAATACGCAAGTCCCACGTTTGCGGATCGAAGCGCGGGACGTCTCCGAGGTGCAACACCGGCCACTTCAGCGTGGCCACTTGGCCGGTCGGCAGACGTCCAGCCTCCTTCATGCGCGCTTCGAGAAGTTTGCGCGCCGAATTGTTGTAGAAAATTCCCACGGCCAGAGTATAGCAAGGCCGCCGGTGTGTGCGCGGCGGGACGGCCTGGTCAGCTTGGCTGGACGGTGGAGTCAGATACGCGGGTAGGTTTCAACCGGGAAAGGGCACAATGCTTGGACCTGCGCGCGCGTTTGTGCTAACGGGAAGCAGGAAACGAGCGAGGGGATCGGATTCGCCGGCAGCGGCGCAGGTCTGCACCATTATCGATTTGCCGGGCGGATTGCGAATACTCCACCACTGTGCAACTATGAATCTACTGACGAGCGCTGGGCCTGTAGCTCAGATGGATAGAGCAACGGTTTCCTAAACCGTAGGTCGGGAGTTCGAATCTCCCCAGGCCTACCAGGTTCTGAATGACCGCGCACCCCGTCTTGTCCCTGAGACCGGCCTGCGCCGCAAACATCATGCGCGCCTTCGCCTGTGAACGTCATCTTCTTCTGCGCTAAGGCTTGGAGCCGCTCAGTCGCCGGTGCGGGCGCCGCAGAAAGCGTTCGCGCCGCAACCGGCAAGAACGAAAGCACGCTTAGAGCAGCCGGCCACGGGGCTCCGAGACAGACACGCCGATACAAAGGCGTTCAGTTGCACCATCACTCCCTGATGTTCGCCGCATTGTCCGCTCTTTGCAAGACGGCACAATTCCAGGGCTGTTACACGCCGAGTGTCTGTTCCGCCAGCACCGTGCCTTCGACGCGCGCGCGGATTTTTGCGAACGCGGTGTCGCGTGCGGTCGAAGTGTCATCACTGAAGGGAGCGAATCCGCAGTCGTCTGTGGTGCCGAGCTGGCCCAGCGGAATAAATTCGGCAGCTTCCAGAACCCGATTACGGACTTCCTCCGGCGTCTCGATGTTGGGACTGATGGGGTCGGTGACGCCGACGAAAACCATTTGTCCCGGCCGCACGTGTTCGCGGATCAGTTGCAGAACGCGGCGCCGGTCCTTCTCGCTTGCCAGTTCGATGTAGAAACTGCCGACGTGCAACGAGAAGAAGGCGGGGAGCAGGCCTGCGTAATCGACGTCCGCGCTGTGGGTGGCATCCCAATCGCCTCCGGGGCAGGTGTGAACGCCGATCCT
>JASHYZ010000586.1 GCA_030042795.1 Terriglobia bacterium
GTTATGTCTACCAACAGGTCCGGCGCACCTCTGCCCCGGTGGTGGTGGCGCCGAAATTCAGTCCCGTGGTAGTAGCTGCGGCTCCGCTCGGGTTGGGGGTTCGCCTCAAAGCTTCTGACCTTCGGATTCTTGACTGGCCTTTGGGACAGCAGCCGGCGGGGTCTTTCAGCCGCATCGACGATTGCGTAGACCGGGCGCTCATCACGCCGGTCGTGGCGAACGAAGTCATCCTCGATCAGAAGCTGGCGCGCCGGGAAGCCGGTGCGGGCTTGCCGGCAGCAATCCCGGAAGGCATGCGCGCGGTTTCCATTCGAGTTGACGATGTCATCGCGGTAGCCGGGTTCGTACAGCCGGGAACCATGGTGGACGTGATGGTGACGGGCGACCCTTCGATGACCGGGCAACCGGGGATCTCGATGACCCGCACGTTTCTGGAAGATGTTCGCGTCCTGGCCACCGGCCAACAGGTGCAACAGGACACCACCGGAAAACCCCAGGCCGCAACCGTAGTAACACTCCTGGTGACGCCCGAGCAGGCAAATCTTCTGGCGCTTGCGGCCACCAATGGAAAGATCCATCTGGCGTTGCGCAATACAATTGACACCAAAGAAGTAAACCCGGCGGCTGCCTACACTTCAAGCCTTTTCTTGCACGCTCCGCAGCCCGCCGTTGCTGAGAAGGTGGTGGCTGCGTCTCGTGCGACCCCCGCTAGCCCCGCTCCAGCTCCGTATGTGATGGAAGTGATCCGCGGCGACAAGTTGGAAAGCCAGACATTTCCGAATAAGACAGGCCAATAGACAAAGAGCAATGCCGCGACCCGCCACAAACAGCCGCTCACTCCAAGGGGTGCGAAGGTTTCGTGTGTGGGTTTTAGTTGCAGGCCTGATCGGTGTCAGTCCGTCTCATGCTCTCTGCGCTGCAGGGTCAAGGCCGGCGCGACAAACGGCAGCGGAGGCGCAGCAGAGCGCGGCGGCCCAACCGACTTCATCCGTTGAGACCTTGCATCTCTTGTCCGGACGATCCCTGGTGATAACTTCACCGGCGCGGATCAAGCGCGTTTCCGTAGCTGACCCCGCTGTGCTGGACGCCATCGCGGTGAATCCCAATCAACTTTTGCTTAATGGTAAGGCTCCCGGTGCGGCTTCGCTGGTGATCTGGGACGAAACCGGCCAAAGCCAGACCTTCGACGCGTACGTGGACCTGGACGTGTCGGGTCTCAGATCGCAAATCCGCCAGGTATTGCCCAACGAACCAGTGTCGGTGGATGCCCAAGGCAGCGTGGTGACACTCTCCGGGCGAGTCTCCTCACAAGCCGTGGCGGACCGCGTCACTCAGATCGCCCAGGCCATGGTTCCCAAGAAGGAGGACGTGGTGAGCCTGCTGGAGGTGCCGGCGGCGCCTACCACGGGCGAGGTGCTGCTCGCGGTCAAGTTCGCCGATGTGAACCGCTCCACCCTGAGTCAGTTGGGAGTGAATCTGTTCAGCACATCCAACAAACTTCCCTTCAGCACTTCAACAGGCCAGTTCTCGCCGCCTACCGTGCAATCAAACACAACCGTTGCGGGAAACGGCACCACGACCACGGGCACACCGGCCGTCAGTTCGAGTGGCGTTCCTATCACCCTGACTCAGTTGCTGAATATCTTCATCTTTCGCCCAGACCTCAACCTGGGAGCCACCATCCAGGCGCTCGAGGAGAAGAATCTCCTTCAGATTTTGGCTGAACCGAACGTGCTGGCGGAAACCGGCAAGGAGGCAAGCTTCGTGGATGGCGGACAGTTTCCCTATCCTGTCGTCCAGGGGGCCACCGGGGGCGTGCCGGTGGTCACGATCCAATTTCGGGAGTTCGGCGTCAAGCTGGTTTTTACACCCGTAATAACCCCAGACGGGCTGATTCACCTCAAGGTGGCTCCCGAAGTAAGTTCGTTGGATTTCACCAACGCGCTGACGATTCAAGGTTTCACAATTCCCTCTCTGATCACCAGGCGGGTTGAATCCGAGATGATCTTGAAAGATGGGCAAAGCTTCGTGATTGCCGGTCTGGTGAACAACCAGGTCACCGAGGAGTTCCAAAAAATTCCCGGACTTGGGGATCTCCCGATTCTGGGAAAGTTCTTTAAGAGCCGTTCCATCAGTAAGAGCGATGACGAGCTCCTGGTGATGGTGACCCCTCGGATTGTTCACATGAACGCGCCGCCGCCGCAACCATCGCCTCCGCACTTCCCAGACTCATTTATGCCTCCGTTGCCGGGTGAAAAACCGCTGTCGGGAGGCGCGAAATGAGCGGCCAGAACTGCGGGTGGCGGGAAGGCGCGAGGAGGTTTTGGGAATGGTGACAGCAGGGGTTGCCAGCACGGACGTGAAGAGCGCTGCATATTTGCTGGCGTCTTTGCAGCAAACCGGATTGGTGCAATCTGTCCTTGAATGGACTTTGCCCGCGGCGCAAGTGCCAGATTCGCCGGAGTCCGTGCCCGACGTCGTGCTGGTAGAACTCGCACGTGACTCGCAGACCCCGCTGGCCTTTGCCGCCCAGTTGTACCGCGTTCGTCCCTCCGTTTGCATCATCGCCTGCTCAACGCTGGAGCAGCCGAGTCCCGACCTGTTGATGCAGGCGATGCGCAGTGGAGTGCGGGAGTTCCTGCCACAACCCGTAGACCCCCTGGCGCTTCGCGAGACCTTGGAACGTTTGATTAAGGAGCGCCCTCTGGCGCACAGCACTGCAGAGAAGCTCGTTGTGATCATGGGAGCGAAGGGCGGCGTCGGCACCACCACGATCGCGGTCAATCTGGGAGTTCAATTGGCGCAGGTCACCGAGAAGCGGGTGGCCTTGCTCGATTTCGGACGTCCGCTAGGGCACGTTTCTCTGCTGCTGGACCTTCAAACCCGGTTTGGGCTGAGGGACGCCCTCGAGAACCTGGACCGCCTGGACAACCACTTCTTCGGAGGGCTCCTCACCACTCACAAGAGCGGTTTACAGGTCCTGGCCGGCACGTCGAATCCGGACGTGTGGCAGGGTACCTCCGTCACCGCTCTGGCGCGGGTGATGAACGTGGCGCAAAGCGCCGCTGACTTTGTAGTGGCGGATGCCGGCTCCTTCCTTTCGTCCGAGTGGGCGCCCGCTCTGCGATTGGCGCGGTTCGTCATTCCGGTGGCGGAAACCGACGTACCGGCGCTCTGGTCACTCGAGCGCCAACTCGGTGTGCTGCGCGCCGCCGGTCTTGATTCGGAACGATTCCGCATCATCGTCAATCGATGGCACCGCAGTGACGACGAGGCCTTGGAAGCGTTCGAAAAGAAGGTGCAGCAGCCCATCTTCGCGCGTTTGCCGAACGATTTCCGACAGGTGAGCGAGGCCGTGAATTTGGGTACGGCGCTGTCGCGGAGCAGCAACGACCCCTTGGTATCAAAGTTTCGCAGGCTGGCTTTTGAGTGCGCCGGCGTTCAGCAGGAACCGGAAGGCAAGCGCGGACCTCTGCGGGGTTTGTTCACCTCCTCGGCAAAGTCATAACCTATGGCAACCACCACACCAACGCGCCCCGATTTCGCCGGAGTAAAGGCGGCCATTCACCGCAAACTGATTCAGAGATTGAATCTGGACCGCGTCACGCAATTGGGCCGCGACGCCGTTCGGGCTGAAGTAGGACAAATCGTTGAGAACCTGGCGGCGGCCGAAAGCACGCCCATGACCCTGCAGGAGCGGGAGCGTCTCTCTCAGGAAGTTCTCGACGAGGTCTTCGGACTGGGGCCGCTGGAGCCGCTGCTGAAAGACCCCTCTGTCTCCGACATCCTGGTGAACGCCTTTAACAGCATCTATGTGGAGAGAAAGGGGCTGTTGGAACGGACGCCCGTGCAGTTCCGTGATGACAACCACCTGCTGTCGATCATTGACCGGATCGTTTCCGCGGTTGGGCGCCGGGTGGATGAATCCTCGCCCATGGTGGACGCCCGCCTGGCTGACGGCTCCCGCGTGAACGCCATTATCCCGCCGCTGGCCATCGACGGGCCGTGCCTTTCCATCCGTCGGTTCGCAAGGGACCCTCTGAAGGCCGACGATCTGATCAAGACGCACTCGCTGACGGCCGCTATGTTGGAGCTTCTTCGCGGCTTTGTTTACGCGCGCTTGAACATCCTGGTATCGGGCGGCACGGGCGCCGGAAAGACGACGATGCTCAACGTCCTCTCGTCGTTCATTTCCAACCGCGAGCGCATTATCACCATCGAGGATGCCGCCGAACTGCAGCTTCAACAGGATCACGTGGTGCGCCTGGAAACCCGGCCGCCGAACGTGGAGGGAAAGGGAGCCGTTCGCCAGAGACAGCTCCTGGTGAACAGCCTCCGCATGCGGCCCGACCGCATCATTGTGGGCGAGGTTCGTGCCGAAGAGGCGCTCGACATGCTGCAGGCGATGAATACGGGCCACGATGGGTCGATCGCCACGATTCACGCCAACTCTCCCCGCGATGCGTTGGGGCGCTTGGAAACGATGCTGGCCATGGCCAACTTGAACCTGCCGGAAGTGGCTACTCGCCGGCAGATCGCTTCGGCGATTGAGGTTGTGGTGCAGGTCAGCCGCCTGAGCGACGGTTCACGCAAGGTGCTCAACATTACCGAGATTACCGGTATGGAGGGCCAGGTGATCAGCATGCAAGACATTTTCGTGTTCAAAAAAACAGGGATCGGAGAAAACGGCGTGGTGCTGGGCGAGTTTGTTCCGACAGGCATTCGCTCCCGATTCACGGAGCGCTTGCTGAGCTCGGGCGTCAGGCTGCCCGCTGGCATTTTCGACCCCACGAAAATCCATTAGAGCAGGATCGTGCGATGCAATTGCTGTTGGCAGGTCTCACATTCTTGATTGTCGCCATGCTTGCGGCGGTGGTCTTTCTGATGGCCAACCGCCGGGCCCCGAGCGCGGTCCGCACCCGCCTGGAGGCGCTCGAAAAAGGAGCTGCCAAGGGTAACGTCGCGGTCGCGGCCAGGACCGACCTTGTGCGCGACGAGTCATTCAGCGACGTGCCAGGCCTGCACAAATTGCTAACGCGCTGGTCGTGGTCGGCGAGGCTTCGAGACTGGATTGGCCAGGCCGGGATGACCGTCAAGCCCGGCAAGCTAATCCTGGTGAGCGGCGTGCTGGGTCTCGGCGCGGGCGTCCTGGCTCAGCACCTGTACGCGAGCCCGTTTGTTCCGGTTCCTGTAACCGCGGCGGCGGCCTTTGTTCCTCTGGGAGCCGTTTTGGTGAAGCGTTCACGCCGGTTGTATGCATTTGAGAAAGGGTTTCCTGAAGCGATTGACTTGCTGGCGCGCTCGGTACGCGCCGGGTACTCGTTTTCTACGGGGTTGGAGGTTGTTGCCAACGAGTTGTCGGACCCGGTCGCCGGAGAATTCCGGGCGACTTTTGATGAACAAAATTTTGGTCTGCCCCTCAGAGACGCCTTTCTAAACCTCAGCGCTCGCGTGCCCATCATCGACGTGCGCTTCTTTGTGACTGCTATTTTGATTCACAAGGAGACCGGCGGCAATCTGGCCGAGATACTGGACAATCTCGCCCACGTCATTCGGGAGCGTTTCCGCATTGTGGGCGAGGTGCGCACTCGCACAGCGCAGGGCCGCATGACGGCAGGCGTCCTGATCGCTTTGCCGCCCGCCATGCTGGTGGTATTGCGAGTGGTCAATCCAGATTACGTGAACCTGCTCTTCACCGACCCTTGGGGGGCTTACATGCTGGGCGGAGCCGCCATCATGCAGGTGATCGGCGCCCTCGTGCTTTGGAAGATTGTGAACATCGCGGTTTAAGACTCTGAGCGGAGTTCTGACATGTCCTGGGCGGTCACGGTGGTCACATTCTTGTCGGTGGGGGTGATCGTGCTGGCGCTCGCATACGCCTTCTCCACCACCACGAACGTGCCTGTCACCGATCGCCTCCGCCGGCTCTGGCATCCGCCGGCCACCGCCCGGACAGGCTTCAGGGAGAAGCAGAAGGAGAGGCTGCAGCGCGCGCTCTCCGACATGGGGAAGATTCTGCCGGCCTCCCCAAAGCAGGTTTCGCGCACCGAGCGCCTCATGGCCCGCGCGGGTTACCGGCGTCCGGAAGCGGTTGCTATTATGCGGGGCGCGAAAGTGCTCTTGCCGGTTGCTCTCGTGGGTTTGGTCTATTTCACGAACCTTTATGAGTCGAGCCCGCTTTTCATTTTGGGATTCGCCGGTCTCGTGGGCTACATGGCGCCGGAGTTTTGGTTGACGCGCCACATCAGGAACCGCCAGGAGATTATTCGCCTGTCGCTGCCGGATTTTCTCGATCTCCTGGTGATCTGCGTGGAAGCCGGATTGGGGCTTGATCAGGCGCTGATGCGCGTCAGCCAGGAACTTAAGGTGGCCCACCCCCAATTGTGTGATGAACTCGACCTCTCCAACGCTGAGATTCGAGTTGGGAGGAGCCGGGTGGAGGCCCTGCGGGAACTCGGCCAGCGGACCGGAGTAGAGGAGATCAAGTCGCTCGTGGCGATGCTGCTTCAGACCGAACGCTTCGGCACCAGTGTGGCTCAGTCGCTGCGCGTTCACTCCGACGAGCTGCGCACCAAGCGCCGCCAGCGCGCTGAGGAGCTGGCCGCCAAAACCACCGTCAAAATGGTGCCTGCGCTGGTGTTCTTTATCATGCCGGCGCTATTCATTGTGATTCTGGGCCCTGCGGTCATTAGCCTGGCTCGCAGTTTCGGCCCCATCTTTCAAAAATGACCCGCATTGCATGCGGGCGAGGAAACAACCGGCTGCGGTGCGGCCGGAAAATCACAAGAAGGAGAAGTGCTATGGACCTCACAACCTATCGAATCATCTCCGGAATCGGCGCGGTCATCGTGCTGTTCATCATCATCTGGCGCAGGAAGCGCAAGGCGGCCGAGTAGGCGACTGGAATCGAAGTTCTAGCAGAAGCAGAAACGGTTCTCGATGGTGAAGCATGCTCGTGAAAGACCCAGACTCAACCGGGACTCACAAGGTCTTCGTGTACAACAAGACTCGTGAAACTTTCGTGGCCACGCAGGCGAAAATAGCTGATGGCTACTTGAGCCGGCTCATCGGTCTGTTGGGGAAGACGCCACGCTGGGCCCGTCCCGGCCACGGACTCTGGATTGTGCCCTCGCACGGCGTGCACACCATCGGCATGCTATTCGCTCTCGACCTGATTTTTCTGGACCGTAACAAAGTGGTGGTTCACGTTGAAGAGCATGTGCGGCCGTTCCGTATTTCAAAAGTTAGTCTGAAGGCGAATAGCGTACTCGAAGTGCCTCCTCACACCGTTTTCCGGACAGGAACGCGCGTGGGAGATCAGCTTGAGATCTCGCGCGTGGGTCCCGAAGGCGCAGCAAACTGAGGGTCTCGTCACGCGATCAGCGGGTTCACGGAGCCTCCGTCAGTCCTCTGAGCGGCTAACGGCGGGAGCGCTGTTTCTGACCGGCGGGAGAGGGCCGGCAATGGGGCGCCCGGTTCGCATGGGAAACACAGAAGCCTGGCGTCAACGGTTTGCCGCGAGTCGAGGCGTGGATGAAGAAGCCTCATAACAAGGTGTCGTTGTTACCGGTGTTCGTGGTCTTGTTAGTAGCTCTGCTGGTCTTCTTCACGCCGTGGAAAATCTGGTCGTTGCTGTTCTCGGGGCTGATGCCGGGGAAGACAGAACGGAACGCTCTGAACGAGTCGGTGAGGGTTTGGGTCAACTCCCGCTCAGGTCTTTACTATTGTGCTAACAGCGCGTTGTTCGAAAAAATCAACCCGGGTGTATCCATGGCCCAGGGGGAGGCTCTACAAAAGGGCTACCGTCCTGCCGGGGAGCAGCCGTGCCGGGAGAAGTGAAGGTTCTGAACGCGCGTTTGGAGATGGGGTTGAACCAAGCCCTGACAACGAGTGACCGCCAAAACGTGATGGCCGCCCCAAGCTCCGCTATCGAACCGCCGCAGTCGGTTGAAGAAACCGGTCTTGGAAGAGCTCTGCTGGAAGGCTTGCTGCTGAAGGTACTCAGCCTTGAGGGGGAACTCTCGCTGGTTGACCTGTCCCACCGGATGCGGGTTTCGTACCTGATCGTCGA
>JASHYZ010000587.1 GCA_030042795.1 Terriglobia bacterium
CAACGCCTCCGCGAACAGATCGGAGAGAGCATCTAGTTGCCGGATTTGCACCGACCTCATGTGCTCTTCGTAGTCGGAAAGGGGTACGGCCAGCCAGGGGTTCGACATGTCGCTATGCTAGCTAGCAGGCTGCGGAGAAATGTTCGGGAACGTGTTACTCCGAGCCCGTTCACTCCTCCGCTGCGAACGGTTCCTTCGCGTTGCTCAGGACAGGCTCTGAGCGCAGCGAAGGATCTCAGGGTAAACTTCGCGAGGAATCTCGCTTTGAAACTGAAGGAAATACGAGATTCCTCGTCGCCTTGGGCTCCTCGGAATGACAGATTGGACGGGTTCTTCCGCAGCCTGCTAGGCTCGCCAGATGGTAATTCCAATTCAGCCGGCCATTCGCGGGCTCTGAGGTTCACACTGACCCACAACCTGCGCATGGAGTTGCATGCCAAACGTACTTGGGACAGCGCATGAACCGACCCGGAAAGCTGTTCTGGCGCACTTTCGTCTACATTGCGGGTCAGTGCCGCCTCGAAACGGTACGCCTGATCTCAGGCCAGAACTCCTGGAGAAGGTTCACCGGAAGACTCAGCCCGATCTGCTCGGTTCCGTTGCTCAGCGTGTACGCCACGAGGTTGTATCGGCCGGGAAGCCAAGCGACGGATACGGCAGTCGACGCATAATAGGCGCCGAGATTGGCGACGTTTAAGGTCGGCCGGCCTTGGCCATTGTAAGTGAGGAAACTGTACTTGATCGCGTGCCAGGCACGGCTCCTGAATCCGTGTTGACTACTCGTGATGTAGCGAACGTCCTCGTGCAGGATAGCGGCGGTTGGCGCCTGAAACGTTCCCTGGAGAATAGCATTTCCTACGCGAGATGCCACCCTGCGGTCGTAGCCTTTGAATCCGCCACCCCAGGCTGCCGGAGAGCCGGTGGTCTGATCGAGCACCAAAGCGGTAAAAAACGGACCGAAGTACGCACCCACTGATGCGTAGTTCATCTTGAAGTAAATCTTTACGCGCTGGCCGCCGGTCAGGGGTTCGTAATTGGATGAGGAGGTTGAAACCATTCCGGTGACCGGATTCACCCTCATGGCACGGGGATCGCTCGGGGCCGGCGACTGGTTCGACATGACGCCAGGTGGCTGGGCTGCGGCGCTGCCGGGTGACGGTTGGACGGCCGTATCGGCCTTTGTAGCCTGGTCGCCGGCGCCCCCAGATTGCCCGTTCGCGATGTCGTCGCCTTCGGCAGGCTCTGTGTCATCGGCCGAAACTGCCGGCGACTCAGCAGGGGTCTGCGCGAAGGCAGGGCTCAGACGCCAAGAGATAAGCATCGCGAAGGCTGCCAGAAGCAGCAGACTGCGCTGTTGCGCGCGAAACATGGCCTTGAGCGTGCCCGGCAAGATCTCTAACAGGCTGCGAAAAAATGTTCGGGAACGTGTCATTCCGAGCGTCAGCGAGGAATCTCGCTCTGAAATTAAAGGAAATACGAGATTCCTCGTCGCCTTGGGCTCCTCGGAATGACAGATTGGACGGATTTTTCCGCAGCCTGCTAGAGGATTAATGCTGCCCTCCCGGCGCCTTGCATGATTTTGCGCCCTCTCCCATAGCCGAAATCAACGCTCGACGTTAATGATACGATCCGTTAAGATTTTGACTGCAACCAGAGCCGCCTCCCGGCGCCTCTAAGTTAACTCTTGTGATGCGCCGACCCGAGAAAGGGGTGTGCTCGTGAAACCTGCGGCCGTAATACCAGCCTGGGGCAAGATCCTTCGAGGCCAGCGGCCTTTGCTATCCATCGAGATCACGCGAGCGTGTCCCCTGACATGTCCCGGTTGTTACGCCTACCAGCCAGATCACCTGGGTTCCGCTGGTCCGCTGCGCGACTTGCGGGACTTCCAGGGAGAGGCTTTGGTCAATGGGGTTATGTCATTGGTTCGCCGGTACCGCCCCCTGCACCTCTCCATTGTAGGCGGTGAGCCGCTGGTCCGCTATCGCGAACTGAATGAAATCTTACCCCAACTCGACCGCATGGGCGTCGAAGTGCAGTTGGTTACCAGCGCCGTGCGCCCGGTGCCCATCGGCTGGCGGTCCATTCCATGCCTTCATCTCGTGGTCTCGGTGGACGGCTTGCCAGCCGACCACGATGTACGCCGCGCGCCGGCAACTTACGACCGCATTCTGAAGAATATCGCTGGCCATCGCCTGAACGTCCACTGCACCATCACTCGCCCTATGGCAGCAAAGCCTGGTTACTTCGCGGAATTTGCGGCCTTCTGGTCCGAGCGTGAAGAGATTCGGCGAATCTGGTTCAGCCTGTATACCCCGCAGGAGGGTGAGGAGAGCGCCGAGCGGCTGCGGCCCGAAGACCGGCAGGCCGTGCTGCGCGAGCTGGCGAGTGTCCGCACGCGCTTTCCAAAAGTTGAGCTCCCTGACCGCGTCCTAAACGGATACTACGAAGCTCCCGCTTCCCCTGAGCAGTGCATCTTCTCGCAGGTCACGACGTGTGTTTCAGCCGATCTAGCTACTCCCATCGGCCCTTGCCAGTTCGGCGGCCGACCGGTCTGTAAAGAGTGTGGCTGCGTGGCTTCCGCAGCCTTAGCCTCGATCGGAAGGTACAAACTGGCGGGTTTAATAAGCGTTTCCGACATTTTCGCGTGGTCCCGAAGAATCGGCCAGCGCGGCGCGCGAACGGCAGCGAGGAGTGTTTGAGCAAAGTGAAGCTCAGTTTGCGCCGCCCTTTCTACTTGCACCTTGTGGCCCATAAGGTTCCCGAATAATCTGGCCTACGGATTCGCCGGATAGCTTTCCACGGGAACCGATTCGCCGGGGCAGCCTCGGGGCCGCACGGACCGGATATCGGTCACTACATACGAATCATCTTCCTTGGAAACCGAGAA
The DNA here is from genome assembly GCA_030042795.1 of Terriglobia bacterium. The sequence continues at coordinate 2,888 of JASHYZ010000587.1, forward strand.
GTACACGTCGTCGGACAGGGACTTGATACCACCTGCCAGGGTGATGGCCAGGGCTACTTGCCAGTTGTTGGCTTCTCCGCACTGCTGCACGAAATCCAACTTACTGTAGACCGAAGCCGCCTTCGCGGTTCGAATCCTGTCATGCCACTCTTGGACTCTGGCCACGTCACCGGACCGGTTCCAGAGGGATGCCTGGCTCCACGGCAGTTGAATCCACTCGTCCACAAAGTCCTGCGGCAGTAAAGCGACGGGCGGCACTCGTGTGACTCCGCTCTCCGTGATTTGGTATTTTGCCACGTGCCTACGGGAGTCAATTCCTGCGTCCAGGATCATAGAGCCGTCGTAACTTAGGGTAAAAGTATCTCCCCCGGCGAGCAAAGAGTAGCCGTTCTCATCGGGGAGCTTAGCCTCATCCATCCGGCTGAGTTGCACTTCCGGCCGATCCGGAAGGCCGCTGGGCCGCAGCACCCGCAGGCGGATCCTGCGCCAAACGGATGAAGACGCGCACGCCGCTTCGACATAGGTCGTAACCACTGACCAGCGGCTGTTGGTTCCGGCTGGAGCGAGAATCGCATAGCGCAACTGGTTCTGCGCGCCTGTGGTTAGGGCATAATCATCCGACTCCAGGGAAAGCGCCAACTCATACCGGGCGCCTTTGCGCTCGAAGATATAGAGTGAAGCGTCGCGAGCGCAGTAGGCCGTGACAATCGTTGTAGCCACCAGCAGGTCAAGGGAACCCGCTGGCTGCTGATAGCCAAGTTGCACGATGCAACCATAAGCCTGACGGCAGTCCTGCGGTTTCACGTCGATCCCGCTTCGACGCAGTTCCTTGACAAGGTTTGCACTCATCTCCCTGGGGTCCGTGGGGACGCCGCGCTGGGATGCCAGGGCCTCAGAGAGGACATCGCGGAGTTCATGCTTGAGCTCCGTGAGCAGAGTCCGAGCATTGTCGGGCACTTCTCCCCAACGTCTTTGCTCGCCGGGCAGCTTGATGGCCTTAAGGCCCTTCAGCGTTTCACTGATGGCGGAAACCTGCGAATTGGCTTGCGGATTGTCGAGAGCTGGCGCCCCGAGGCTCATAGGCCCGCAGGAGGCCACTAAAGCGAGTAATACGGTGAGCTTTCTCAGCATAAACGAGCTTGGCGGCCTCCGGCGACTCCATCGCTGCTGGAACGATGGCTCTCGCCCGGTCCAAGTCTCGCGTGGCTTTGGCAACTGCGGCCAGAAGTGAAATATGCCAAGCTTAAAGGTCTTACCGATTTAATGTTTGGCAGCGTTATGAAGTTTACACACCTTAACATAGTTTGATAATAAAAAACCCTGGCGGGCTGCGGAAAAGTCGCCCAACCGGCCATTCCGAGGAGGCGGAGAGGAATCTCGTATTTCTTTTACTTTCAGAGCGAAATTCCTTGCGGAGTTTATCCTGAGATCCTTCGCTGCGCTCAAAACCGCTCGCAGCGGAAGAGCGACCGGGCCCGGAATGACAGCATTAGCGGGCCTTTTACCGCAGCCCGCTAGCCTAGAGACATTGACCTGGCTCTGCACTCGCATGGATCGCTTGTGTTGACGCCACTCTCATTCCGACGCCTCTTTGGCCTCACCAGAAGGATCGCCCTCGGCAGGGAGCGCCGCAGCTCCGGCAGCCGCGGCCTTTGCAGCCTCTGCTTCGGCGGCGATCACTTCGGGGCTCTTCTCGGCCTCCACCTTCACTTTGATGGTCGATGTCACCTCACGGTGAAGCCGGATGGGCACGTCGTACTCCCCAACCACCTTGAGCGGGTTAGAAAGCTGAATCTTTCTACGGTCGATCTGGTATCCCTGGACGCCGAGGGCCTCAGCCACATCGATGGCAGTCACCGAGCCGAATAGCGTGCCGTGCTCGCCGGACTTCCGGACGAAGGTGAGATTGACGCCGTCCAGGATTTCCGCAAGCTCCGTGGCCTCTCCTTTCTCTTTGGCCTCGAGCTTGAGAAATCTCACGCGCTGCTGATGCACCCAGGCCTTGTTCTGAGGCGTAGCGGCTACGGCGAGCTTCTTAGGAAGCAGGTAGTTGCGCCCGTAGCCGTCGGCCACTTTCACAAGCTGCCCACGACTTCCGAGCTTGTCAACATTTTCGATCAGAATTATTTCCATAACTTCCACCTCGTTCCGCGTCAGCCAGTCGAAACCGGTGTTGGCCGTTCAGGAGATCATAGGCTGGCTCATTCGCCTGATCCCTCAAACTCCTAGCCTAGAGCCCTGAAGCAAATGGAATAAAGGCCAGGTTGCGAGCACGCTTGATGGCAACCGTCAGCAAGTGCTGATGGGGCGAGCAAGTTCCTGTGAGCCGCCGGGGCAGAATCTTACCGCGGTCGGAGATGAACTGGCTCACCAGCCTGACATCTTTGTAGTCAATGACGTCGATCTTCTCTTCGCAAAACTTGCACACCTTGCGCCGGCGGAAATACTGCTTGCGTCCACCCCCGGCGGGGCCTGATCCGCCCTTTCGTGGTGTGCGATCGGGGCCACGGCCCCCGCCTTGACTGCCCCCCCCACCTTGGCCTGAGCTACCGCTGCCGGGGGCGCTACTACCGGTTGGTGCTGGCATACCTTGCATAGATTCACTCCTCTGAGCTGCAGTGGCTATCCAGAGCGCATTAAGTTGTGATGCATGGTGCAGCGTATAAGGGCAAGGCTTTAGCCGTGCCAGAAGGTGCTTGTGGGGCACTTCCGCTACGCTCGGCAGGCGCTTCTATTAAGGCTGAAGCGCCTGCCAGCGGAACATCAAGGCGTACTGCTATCGGGCGGCACGGCTAAAGCCGTACCCTTATACGCTGCACACGACTTAATGCGTTCTGGATAGTACAAGTGACGAACCGACAGGGACAAGAGTTCAATCCATCGGCCACCGCTTCTAACCCATGGCCTCCATTGCCGGAGCCTCGCTCGGGCTGGGACGCGGCCGCGGCTTCCGCGCGGCCTGTTCGGCGCGCCAAGCCTTTGCCTTCTCGGCCCGCTTCAGTTCCTCATCAACCCGAACCGAGAGATACTTGATAACGGCGTCGTTCACCTTCAGCCGGCGTTCGAATTCCTTCACGGTCTCGCCGCCGCCTTCCACCACGAACAGGACGTAGACGCCCTCGCGCTGGCGCTGCACCCGGTAGGCAAGCCTACGGCGGCCCATCTTCTCAACCTTTTCCACCTTGCCTCCATGGCCGGTTACCACGCCCTCCATCTGCGTAATCAGCTTTCCCAACTCCTCTTCGGGGAAGTCAGTCCGAACGATAAAAGTCAGCTCATATTTGCGCATACGACCTCACTCCACAGAAGGCTCGGGGCGCCTATTAAACTGATTCATGGCGCTCTCAACCCCTTCGCGAATAATCACTTCAACTGCCTCTGCGGCGCGATCCACCATGTCGGCCACCGCTTCGAGTTGTCCCCGGCTGAACCGCCCCAGCACGTGGGATCTAAGGTTTGACACGGGGTGGTCGGGTTGGATGCCCATGCGAACACGGACGAACTCGTCTGACCCCAGCGCCCCGATGATCGATTTCAAGCCATTGTGGCCCCCAGCGCTTCCTCTCTTGCGGATCCGCAGGGTTCCGAACGGAATCGCCGCCTCGTCAAGCAGCACCACCAGATCATCCATCGGAGCCTCATAACGTTCCAGTAGGCGCCGGACGGACACTCCACTTAAGTTCATAAAGGTCTGTGGTTTGGCGAGCACGACCTCACAGCCGCCCATTTGCGCGTGAGCCGTCAGGGCCGCGCCTTCCGTCCGGGAAACCTCTACGCCGCACTGATCTGCCAAATGGTCAATCACCATGAAACCGAGGTTGTGCGGGGTCAGCACATACTCATAACCAGGGTTACCGAGACCGACAATGAGTCTCACAATTCCTCAGAAGCCCCAACCGCCGCTCGGTATCAATGGTTCGCCGGTCAGAGACCGCCGCTACAATTGATCCGGCGGGATGCGAAAAATCGGCACGTATTTATCAGTCGGATAACTGTTGTCACAATCCTTGTGTGTTTCGTGAGTCTCGCTGTCCCAGCGCCTGATTCTAAAGGACATTCCAGCTTTGTTCGACAAGGCCCCTGCCTCAAGCAGATGTCGAAATCCTCTGCTCGAAGTGAGAAACCCCAAAACCGGACGCCATTATTTCTTCTCTTTTTCGGGCTTCTTCTCTGCCTTCTCGCCGCCGCCAGCTTCGCCCTCTTCGGCCTCCTCGGCCTTACCCTTGCGAATGACCTCAGGCTCAGCGGCTTCGATTCCTTCCACACCCTCAGCCGGCTTCTCCTCCTCTGCCTTTGGCGCGATAACGTGAGCCACCATGCGCGTAGGCTCAGTCAGCAGCTTGACTCGCTCACCCAGCGGCAAATCTCCGGCGCGGAGGGCGCTGCCAATCTTGTAATCGCTGATGTTCACGGTAATATGGTCTGGAATATCGTCTGGCAGGCACTCGATCTCGACCTCGCGGAGGAGAAACTCGAGAATTCCACCTTCGGTCTTCACACCGTACGCCTCGCCCGTGAGGTGCACCGGCACGCTGATCTTGAGCCGCGTGTCGGCTGAGACGCGGAACATGTCTACGTGCAACAGGCCGCCATGGACGGGCTCCACCTGCCAATCAGACAGCAGCACTCGCGCTGGCGCGCGCCCTTTAATTTCCAGAGTCACCACCGTGTTGTGGCCTGACTGCGAATACAGGATCTGGGTGACCTTCTTCGGGTCAACGGACACGGGGATAGCCTGGCCCCCGCCGCCGTACACTACGCCCGGGATGCGGCCGGCGTGCCGCAAGCGGCGGGAAGCATTCTTGCCAAATTCCTCCCGGGGTTCAGCTTCAATCATCACTGGCATAACTTACTCCTCGTCTCGTCGAGGCAGTGGCAAGTGGTTGGTGGCAAGATCGTCTATCACTCCGTCACTCGTCACTGTCTCCAGGCCTCATATAAAGAGCTTGCTTACCGAAGTCTCATCGTGGATGGAACGGATGGCCTCGGCCATCAGCGACGCAATGCTCAACACCTTGATGCGATTGCAATTCCTGGCTTCCGGGCCAGGCGGTATGGAATTCGTGGTCACCACCTGCTCCAGGTCGGGCGAATCACAGAGTTTCCGCACCGCATCGCCCGCAAAAACACCGTGGACACAGCAGGCATAGACGCCTACCGCACCCTTTTCCTTCAGCGCTCGCGCGCCGCGCACGATGGTGCCGCCGGTGTCAATAAGATCATCCACCAACAGGCAAACCCGGCCCTCAACCTCACCGATAACGTTCATCACCTCAACTGTGTGGGCGTCTTCGCGCCGCTTGTCGATGATCGCCAGAGGCGCTCCCAGGCGCTTGGCAAACGCGCGGGCGCGCTCCACGCCGCCGGTGTCGGGTGAAACCACGGTGAGATTCTTCGGGTCCAGCTTCCTGAAGTAATCCACGGTGACAGGCGTGGCGTAGAGGTGGTCCACAGGAATATTAAAATAGCCCTGGATCTGGCCGGCGTGCAGATCGAGCGCCAGCACCCGGCTGGCCCCTGCTGAAGTCACTAGATCCGCCACGACCTTCGACGAGATCGGCACGCGCGGCCGATCCTTGCGGTCCTGGCGCGCATACCCGTAGTACGGCATAACGGCCGTTATCCGATCCGCTGAGGCGCGCCGGAAAGCGTCAAGCATGATTAGGAGCTCCACCAGGTTGTCATTCACCGGACGGCAGGTGGGCTGCACCACAAAGACATCCGCTCCGCGCACGTTTTCCAGAATCTGAATCCGCACTTCGCCGTCGGGAAACTGACCCACGTCCGCTTCGCCGACTTTGGTACCCAGGCAAGCCGCGATCTCGCGCGCCAACTCGGGGTGGGCGTTACCTGAAAAAATCTTCAGCGCGTTCCGTTTATGGCTCGCCATTTCAAAGTCAGTAGTTCGTGGTTAGTGATAAGTGGCGAGTGACAAATGACAAGAACTCAGCGGCTTGCTGGTAACTTGTCACTCATCACTCGTCACTGTTCTTCAATGGCTGGGAGGCCTGGATTCGAACCAGGGTTCCATGCTCCAAAGGCATGTGTCCTACCACTGGACGACCTCCCAATGTGACCTCACCGTTTGCAACCCAGGAATTGGCCTGCGAAAACTCTGGGAGTGCTCCAACTCCCGCTCAGGACTCGAACCGCAGTCTGTGATACTCTGCGCGCGAAAGCGTGCGCACTACATAACTGTGCCATGCGGGCGGAACCCACCTGCGGCAGGAACTCATTTTGCGGGCGGAGGCAAAAATGGCGTAGACGGCGGAGCCGCTACCAGACAGGGATGCCATTTCGGCACCGGCCCGGAGGAGCTGCCGCTTCAGCTTTTGCAGCTCCGGCCACTTTGCGAAGACGACCTGCTCGAAGTCGTTTTCGGCCGCTTCCCAGCGCTGCCAAGGGAACTGTGGCCACTTGCCGAAAGAGTATATGCTACGGGGTTTCCGCCCCGCTGTCAATTGGAAATCGAACGCTGCATAGGCCTCGCGGGTTGATTGCGAAAAGCCGGGAAACACCACCAGGCAGTGCCGCTGCGGCAAGTCCGGCAACGCGTAGACTTCTTCACCGCGTCCGCAGCCGAAGGCCCGGCCACCCTCTAAGAAAAAGGGCACATCGGACCCCAGTTCGGCGGCAAGCTCAAGCCGGGACAAAAGGGACAGACGGTCTCCGGTAAGCTTCTCGAGTGCCGTGACGGCAGCAGCGGCGTCGCTGCTGGCGCCGCCGAGGCCGCTCCCGGCCGGGATTCGCTTCTCAATCCTCACCGCGATGCTGCGCTTTAGTCCGCGAGCCTCGCACCAGCGCTGGCACGCCTTGTAGACAAGAATCTGGGGCCCGTCTGGCACGGCCGGATCATCCGAGGCTACGGTGATACGGGCCCCACCGGAGGCGGAACGTGCGCCCATGGTCACTTCGATTCGGTCAGCAAGCGAAATGGCCTGGTACACCGTGCGGAGTTCGTGGTAGCCGTCGGTGCGACGGCCAAGAATGTGTAAGCCTAAATTAATCTTGGCAAAGGCGCGGAGCCGGAGGGTAGGCATGAACGGAAGGAGACAGAAGCCAGAAAATAGGAGCTAGAAGTAAGAAGCAAGAATCCAGAAAGAACCCTGGTGTAAGAAGTTGGAAGCCTCGAGGTCAGGCGTCCGAGGCCGTGAGCCTAGGAACAAAGGTTCGGGCGGACAAGCTTGCGCAGGACTTTCTGTCTAACTCATCGAGTGAGTTCGAATCCGCAGTGTCCTCTTGTTAGCAGTTTGTTGAAAAACCTTGCGGAACCGTGTCATTCCGACGCCGAGACTTGCGAGGCGGAGGAATCTCGCTCTGAAACTAAAGGAAATGCGAGATTCCTCGTCGCCTATGGCTCCTCGGAATGACAGTCTGGACGAGTTTTCAACGAACTGTTAGGCGTTGCTTCGGGCTTCTTGCTTCTGGCTCCTAACTTCTGACTCCCAAGCTTTCAGGGCTGCGACGAATCTTCGGACTTGGGCGGCTTTCCTTTTGCCATGCGCAGTTTGAGATCATCCAGCTTCTTCTGAAGGCTGGCGGCCTCGGTTGAGTCGAAGTCGCTGCCCACAGCCTGCGGCCATTC
>JASHYZ010000588.1 GCA_030042795.1 Terriglobia bacterium
CGCAGCTTCGCGAAACCCACCGGGATCTTCGTGGCCTACCCTGGATCGAGACGCTAGGCCAAGACATCCGCTACGCGCTGCGGATGCAGCGCAAGAACTCCGGTTTCACGATCGTGGCGGTGCTCACGCTCGCGCTGGGCATCGGCGCCAACACCGCGGTTTATAGCCTAGTGGATACGATTCTCTTGCGCCCATTACCGTATCAGCATCCCGAACAACTGGTTGTGGTGTCGGAAACCGCGCCGCAAATGGGCGGTGACACGGAAGTCGGTATGGCGGCCGGGGAGTATCTGGATTATCGCGATCGCAACCGGTCCTTCACACAGACAGCGGCCTACGAGGCAGCGGGGTTCAATCTGACCGGCGAGGGAACTCCTCTGCGAGTTAACGCAGCGGCCGTAACCGCTTCGGCGTTTTCTCTGCTCGGCGTGACGCCGCGGCTTGGGCACACATTCACAACCGACGACGAGCGCCCTGGGAGCACACCGGTGGCGGTGCTCTCCTACTCACTGTGGCGCGATCACTATGGTGCCGATGCCGGTATTCTGAACAGGACCATCAAGCTGGATGAACGGCCTTACTTGGTGGTTGGTGTGATGCCGCCGTCCTTCCAGTTTCCTTCTGACGGAGCGCCGCTCTCTGAGCGCGTCGATCTCTGGGTGCCGGAGGTTTTCGCTCCGGATCGCCTGCAAGACCGGCTGCGCGAATTCGGAGTTCATTTCATCGGCCGGCTCAAGCCGGGCGTGACCGCGCAGCAGGCCCAGGCCGACGTCTCAAGCATCGCCACTGCTTTCATGCAGCAATACCATTATTCCGGCACGATCTTCGTAGTTCCTCACGTTCACCCCTTCGCCGCGTATGAGGTCCAGAAAGCGCGGCCCTTGCTCATGCTTCTGATCGCAGCCGTCGCCTACGTCCTCCTGATCGCTTGCGCTAACGTCGCGAACCTTTTGCTAGCGCGAGGCAGCCAGCGCAGCCACGAAATGGCCATCCGGAGCGCCATCGGCGCCACAAGGCGGCGGCTATTGAGGCAGTGCCTGGTGGAGAGCCTTGCGCTGTCTGTGTTCGGGGCGGGCGCCGGCTTCTCTTTGGCCGTCTTGCTGGTGGCCGGGGTGCGGACCTTCGGACCGGCCGATGTACCGCGCTTACAGGAGGTCTCACTCAACCCCTCCGCGCTCCTGTTCACGGCTGTGCTCTCACTTCTGGCTACCGTGCTTTTCGGATTTGTTCCAGCCTGGCGGCTTTCACACGCCTCGCCGCAGGATAGCCTGAAGGAGACTGCGCAGGCCGGACAAGCCCGCGCAACCCAGCGCCTGCAAGGTCTGATCTCCGTGGCTGAAATTGCCATGGCCCTGGTTCTGTTGATCGGCGGCGGCCTGGTTCTTCAGAGCTTCGTTCGGGTATTAAGTGTTCCTCTGGGTTTCCGCCCGCAGAATGTCTTCATTCTTCGCACGCTGTTTGACGAGGCACGCTACCCGGACCCCGTAAAGAGAGCTGTGATACAAAAGCAGTTTATCGAAGGCGTCCGGCGCCTTCCGGGTGTGGAGCGGGTGGCCGCGGCCAGCCATCTGCCGCTGAGTGACAGCCGGCAGATCGGATTCCGGCTCGAACACGCGGCGCCCGATGACTTTCATTGGGCGGAGAATTCCCTCGTCAGCCCGGGCTATTTTCAAGCCATGGGAATCCCGATTCTGCGCGGCCGTGATTTCACCGCGCAGGACCGGCCCGATACTCCGCTTGCCGCCGTCGTAAACGAAACTTTGGCACTGCAGTACTTCCCCGGACAGGATGCGCTTGGCCAGCGCTTCCACTGGGGAGATCGTGCGCTGTTCACGATTGTCGGCATCGTCGGCGACGTCCATATTTCAGCTCTCGACGCCGACCCGCCGCCCATGATCTACCACTCGATGTTCCAGGTGCAAAGCGGCGCCAGCGAGCGGACCGCCCTGGTGGTGCAACTTGCGCCTGGCCAACAGCACGGCCAGGACCTGTTCCGTGAGATCCAGCAGCAAGCCTGGGCGCTCGATCGAGACCTGCCCGTTTACGATTTCACAACTCTGGAAACGCTCATGTCTGAGTCTGTGGCCCAGCGCCGGTTCACCACGGTTCTGATGCTGGCCTTCGCGCTGACCGCCTTGGCCCTGGCCCTGATCGGTTTGTTCGGCGTCATGTCATACCTGGTGGCGCAACGCCGGAGAGAAATGGCAATCCGCATGGCGCTTGGAGCAAGCCGCAAGGAAGTGTACTGGGCGGTGATGAAACGTGGCCTTGTGCTCGCGGTAGCGGGTTGCGCGCTCGGATTAGCGCTGTTTCCCCTGGGTGGACGCCTGATGGTGGCAACGCTGTTCCACACCAGCGCGTACGATCCGATGACTCTGCTCGCAGTGCCGACACTGCTCTTGATCATTGCGCTGCTTGCCACCTACATTCCCGCGCGCCGGGCCACCAAAGTCAATCCCATGGTGGCGCTGCGGTATGAGTGAAGTTATCGGGTTATTGCGTGATTGAGTGATCGAGCGCGTTCATCAGCAAAAACTGGCGGGGCAGCCCCTCACCAGCCTAAGGTGATCGTCAACCTCATTGCCGGAACCGTGACAAGGTTATTTCTTAACTGAGCCCCCTATGGCCCTGCAGCGTAAACCTGAAGAGCGGGTACCGCAAGCACGAAGCATCCGACGATTCTTGTTCTCCACACGCCCGGCCTCGGCTACCGCCGCAACTGGATCCGGATCACGCTGTCGTTCGGGTCCGGCGCGGCCGGCGGCACGTTGATCGTCACGCCTGAGCCTTCCTGCTTGAATTGGAGTTTGTCGCCCGTCGCCAGCACGCTCACCGCGCCAACTTGCCCGCTGAAATCGCTCAGATGCAATGTTTCGGCTGAAGGCCAGTCGAACACATGGAGATAAACCGTGTCACCCTTCGCCGTGGTCTTACCGAAGGGTAGATTCTGCAAGGGGCCATAGGTTGTGCCGTAAATCGAATCACCGTTCACTTTCAGCCACCTTCCCATGGCGCGCAGGCGTTCAACGAACTCCGGTTGAATGGTTCCCTCAGGTGTCGGGCCCACATCCAAAAGAAAATTCCCGCCTTTGCTCGCCACGTCGGCTAGCGTCTGAATAAGCTCCTTTGTGGATTTGTAGTGTCGGTCATTTTTGTTGTACGCCCAGGTGTCGTTAATGGTCATGCACTCTTCCCATAGGCGAAAGTGTTCCGGCGGCGGCGCTGTCTGCGACAGGCTGGCGCGACTTCCATAGGTGAGCGGCTCCACCGTGCCCGTGGTGGTAGGCACTCCCTTGGGTACACCTTCCTCAAACGCCGAGCTTCCAAAGTCGCCCGGCAACCCGAGACGGTCATTTACCAATGCTTTCGGCTGCAGCGCGTGAATCAAGGGCAGCATGCGCCAAGGGTTGTATTTGTAAGGGCAGTCAAGACCGTCAAACCAGATCACCGCCACCGGGCCGTAATGGCTGAGCAGCTCGTGAAGCTGGCCGGCCATATAGTCAAGATAATTGGCCCACTGAAGCCGTTCCGGATCGCCGTGCCAACTGTCTTTTACCAGTTTCGTGGTATCCCGGAAGTTCGTATTGTGCATGTCCGGTGGGGAATAGTAAAAACCGATCGGCATACCCGCCTCGTGCGCGGCCTTGGCGAGCATCGCGGTGACATCCTTGCCGTAGGGTGTGTTCGTGACCTTGTAATCGGTCAGCGACGAGTCAAACATGCAGAAGCCGTCGTGATGCTTGGTGGTGAACACCATGTATCGCTGTCCGGCTTCCTGGGCAAGCCTGACCCAGGCTGCGGGATCAAATTGTGTGGGGTTGAATCGCTTATACAGGTTGACGTATTCGTCTTGGCTGATACCGCCGGGCTCAGGCCGCATGATAGGCCACGAAGCTTCGACGCTCGCCAACGAGTACGGCCCCCAGTGAATGAACATTCCAAACTTGGCGTCGCGAAACCATTGCGTTCGCGTATCCTCGGACCGGCTGCTCTCATGGTGGGCCCGCTGGGGCCGGGCAACCGCGTTCTGCAACGATGGCGAAGCCACACAAGTAACAGCGGCAGCCATCACAACTGTCCAGCACGTGAATCCGCCAGGTCTGCTAACCATCTCACCTCCCTATTACTCCTGTTCCAGATCGCCGGAACTGTCATCACTCATCTATCACGGCGTACCCTGCGGAGTCAAATCTTGGAGAAGAGTGGGGTACACGACCGGAAAGTGGGGGATTGACGCAAGGTGGGTAGGGGGTAGAATCTGTCAGCACATA
>JASHYZ010000589.1 GCA_030042795.1 Terriglobia bacterium
CAGTACGACCTCAGCAGTGGTAAGCTCACCACCGTCAACAGCTTCTCGGATTGCGTGAAGGTAGGAGCCGGCGATTGGGGTTTATCTTTTTCCGTAAGCGCAGAAAACGACCGGCTCCTGGGCGTAGTTGGGCCCCAGCAAGACAAGGCCAATCTGGTTTATGTCTACGACCCCAAGCAGGGATGCCGCTGGTTTAACACCGAAACCGGGGAGATAGGCGGGCAGTGGGGCCCCGCCGGCCGCGCTTCGGGCTCCCCGGCATCGTTCCTCGTTCATAACGCCGAGATCGCAAAATCGGGGGAGTACGCGGCTATCAGCAGCCAACAGGTTCGGAATGGGCTTGTCATATGGCAGGTGGATAGCCTGAATGCCGAGGTCTGTGCGGGCCCCGATTACCAGTGTCTCGGGCACAGTGCTCTTGGCTATTCTCACATGCTGAATTCCTCTAATCGTGAGCATCCGGTTGACTTCTTAAAGCGTCCCCTAAACGACCTCACGGCAAGAACGCACATCATGGGTCAACTGCCGCCGTTGAACGGTTGGTATGATTACCATCTCTCCTGGAATTATATCGATTCTAACGACGACACCCCTGCATGCTTTTCAACCTACCACCCCACCAATCCCGAGGGGCCGGGCGCGCCCTTACTTGTCAACGGCCCGTGGGAAAATGAAATCGATTGTGTGAGCACTGAGCGCGCGCCCGCCACCGTTTGGCGCTTTGCTCACACCTATAGCACAGGGAGAGGCTTTTGGGCCTCACCCCGCGGCAATGTTTCGCTCGATGGGCGCTTTTACATGTTTACGTCTGATTGGGAGAATGAGCTGGGAAAGGACCCTAATGGGCGCTATCGGACTGACGTCTTCATTGTGGAGTTACGGTGAAAGTGTGATTGCGGACACCCACAGCGGCACCGTGGGCCAGTGGCACGATATGCCTGTAATCACCACAGCGGGCTACAGAACCCACTAAATTGAGCGACCGAGAAATGTGCATTCCACGTTCCAAATCCATTGGTCCAAGTCGTTCGCGGCGTAGATTCGCTTGAGCGCAAGGGGTTCGTCCCCCCTGCGGACCGCTCCCCGCGTTGTGAGCACGGCCGATTTGAAACCCGCCTCGCGCGTGAGCTGCAAGGTTTGCGGGCTCCACTGCGGATTGAGCGCCGGGTGCGGGTAAGAGAAATGGCGGATAGGCTCACCCGTCACTTCCTCAAGACGCTGCTTACACCCCACTATCTCGGTCCAGGCCTCTTCCCGGCTCACGTGCGCCAGATTGGGATGGGAAAGTGTGTGTCCTCCGATGATGTGCCCTTCCTGCTTCAGGGCTCGGACCTTGTCCCAGCTCATCATTAGCCCCGACGCAGGTGGTTTCACATCAAGCGTTCTTTCAACCTGACCTACATAAACCTCTTGGGCCTGGCCCACCTTGGCCGCGCCGATCTGGCAAGCCCGATTTAGGCCAGCCTGTATCTCACTGGCGTTCTCGAGCCTGTAGGTGCGGGCCCGCTCCGGATCCTTCCATTCGGGCTTGGCGGTCGTCCTGAATGCAGAGTTGAGGCGGCAATACCAGGGCAGAACCCCAGTTTGGACAGCATTCACCATAATGTAAAAGGTGGCTGGTACCCCGTACCGCCTTAGCACCGGCAGCGCACATTCGTAATTGTCAGCGAAACCATCGTCAAACGTTACCGCTACCGCCCAAGGAGGCAGCGGCCGACCTCCTTGGGCGAATTCGGCCACCTCGTCGAGGGTAACCGGTGCAAATCTCGTGGCGACGCTACGAATGTGAGCTTCGAAGTTCTCGAGTGACTGTGAAATGCCGACCGTGTTATGGGTAAGCTCCGGATTTTCGACAATCGAATGGTACATTAACAGCACGGCACTGGGAGCGGCCAGGCGACCAGCGAAGCGGAGGGCTCCGGAACGCACGAGCGTATTCTTCACCCAGGCCTTTGATTTGAGCCGGGGAGCCATCACCCTACTGCGCACTTCCATGGGGAGTTCATTTGTCAACATGCTACCATAACAGCTATGCGTTCTCTGTCGGAGTCGTCGGGCAGGCAACAACGAGAGCGAAACCCTCAACGACCTTGCATACTCGACAAGTAAAAGTTCGCCTATATGAGAGCCTTGCCGCACTCGAAGGTTTGCGGGCCGAGTGGGATGAGCTCTTATCCGAGGTTCCCTCCGCTACGACCTTCTCCACCTGGGAATGGCTGGCGCCCTGGTGGCGTGCTTTCGGCAGCCGCCAGAGACTGACGTTCCTGGCCTTCTTCAGTTCCGGCGAGAGGCTGGTGGGACTTGCGCCGCTTAGCCTCACCTCTTGGCGAGTCACCGGCGGCCTGAGCCTGAGAATGCTCCGCATGATGGGAGACGGCAGCAGCGACAGCGACAACCTGGATCTCATTGCTTGTTCGGGTCTCGAGGACGCTGTCGCCGATGCTCTTTTTGAGTTCTTGGAGTCGTGCCGCCACACGTGGGACATCTGTGCCCTTAATACCCTGCCGTCGAACTCTCAGGTTGGGCGCGCGCTGATCAGCAGGTTAGAACAACGGAATTGGACACGCTTTACCTATGGGCAGGAAGGCTACGTAGTCGACCTTCCAGAGGATTGGGAATCTTACCGAATGCAGCTCAGCTACAACGAGCGAGGCCAGCTCGGCAAGTTCTCGCGCCGGCTGGAGAGGGATTATCAGGTACGCGTTTACCGATGTGCGGCGGAGGTTGAACTTGAGCCGTGCCTCCACTCCCTCTTCGAACTGCACCAGAAGCGCTGGCGGAGCCAGGGGCAGCCGGGGAGCTTTGCCTGTGAGGAGCGACGGCGGTTTTATGGTGAAATCTCTCGCCTCTTTCTGGCCCGGGGATGGCTTCAGCTTTGGCTTTTGGATCTCAATGGAGTAACTGCAGCGGCGGAGTTCGACTTTCGCTACAGAGACACCGTCTATTGCCTTCAAGGCGGCTTCGACACCGACGTAGCCAAGGGTCATCTTGGGTTCGTCCTGCGAGGACACGTCCTTAAGGAACTAATCGCCCAACAAGTACGCCATTACGACTTCTTGGCGGGGCAGGAGTTTTACAAGAGCCGATGGGGAGGGCACGCAACCCGATATCTCAATATACACTTTGCGCGGCCCAAGAGCCGAGGTGCTGCTTACCTGTACATAAAGCACGAGTCTCAAGAAGCCAAGGCTTGGCTTCGAGCTCGCCTCCCGAAGGAGGCGTGGCCGCTCCTTCATTATGTGAACACAAGGCTGAAGGGAACGCGGAATCGGACGCGCCGAGAAGAAATAGCCCAAAAGGCAGGTCAAGAATAGAGTAGGGGAACCGACTTCACGCGCCATCGTCAGTCCCGTTCGCGGCTTGTTGATACTGCGATCTCTCCGCTGCTCGGTCAGCCCTCAAAACGCAGGCACCACTCGCCGTCAAGTTCCGAGAAGAATACATCTCCACGTTGGAACGCATCAAGTATCTCAACCCGCCGCGAGTGTATTAACATCCACCAAGGCTGGCGGTGGAAAAGAGAAAAGCGTCGGCCAAGAGATGCGAGCAGTCCGTGCTGGAGCCGTCCCGTCAGGCCGACCAAGCCGCGCGCACTGGCGTGAGCGCAGAGGTGATGGAAGACGTCTCCAATCGCGTCGGGCTCCGCGGCGACCCCGAGCACCTCGCCGATCCCTCCACGGTTCGCGTAATAGAGGTACCAGCCCGCCACCCGTTGCTGTTGTGTCTTGACGAGGACCTTTTGGAGCGACCCTAGCGAGTTCAGGCCCTCTGCGCGCCGAAGCATCCAGGCCAGGGATGTCTCGTCGTAAGCCGGACGAAGAGGGAACGTCTTCAGTAGTGAGTCAGCGTAATTGAGCATTGCAGAAACGTCGAGACAGTCCCCCACAAGCGGTGACTCTGCCCACCGGAACGGGCTTTTCG
>JASHYZ010000590.1 GCA_030042795.1 Terriglobia bacterium
GGGCTGTGCACCGTGGCGCCCACCGGGCAGACGTACTCGCAAGGTGCGTTTTCGCACTGCATGCACGTCACCACTTCGTTGTACGCCTCAGGATTGTTGATATCGCCCCGGAAGTAGGTGTCCACGCGAATCCACTGCATGTCACGGCCGTTGTCCACCTCATTCTTGCCCACCACAGCGATGTTGTTCTCCGCGTAACAGGCCACCACGCAAGCGTTGCAGCCGATGCAGGTGTTCAGATCGATGGACATTCCCCACTGATAGCCCTGGCTGTAATCGTATTTCGGATACAGCGATTGGGCCTTGGTGCTCTCTTCGGGTGGGTCCTTGGCGAAATCCGGGTTGGCCTGATACTCTTCGAGCGTCGCGACGCGGATCACTCGCCGGTCAAAAGCTGCGACGCTCTCTTCGTCGTCGGTGTGGCCGTTCTGATCGATCAAGTGGCTGTTCTGGGTGGTCACCAGATGGTGCTTCGCGCCTGTCTTCGCCAGTGTGACGCCGGCAATGGAAAGAGCGTCTGAGGTGCGAATGCTGTAGGCGCTAACGCCCACCCCGTTGCCCACGCCGCCCACCCGGCTGCGGCCGTAGCCGAGGCACAGTGTCGCTGATCCCACCGCCACCCCGGGAAGGATAAAGACGGGAGCTTCAACTTGGTGTCCGTTCGCCTGAACCTTTACCACGTCTGCGCGCTTCACACCTTGCTGCGCCGCCGTGGCCGGGCTCAGCAGCAGCGCGTTATCCCAGCTCAGCTTGCTGAACGGCCGCGGCAGCTCCATTAACCATCCATTGTTCGCGAAGCTCCCGTCCCAAACTGAGGGGTCAGGCCGGAGCACAATCTCAAGGCCTCCTCCAGCCGGATTGGCAGATGCGCTGGGAGGGCCAGGCGCTTTCAGCGAGAACTGTTTGGCTGGCAGAGCGGTGCCGTCTAACAACCCATTGTTGAGCGAAGTTTCCCAATAGGTCTCGAAATTGGAGGATGCCGCGGGCGTCAGGTGGCCGCCGGAAGCTTGACTCTGCCAGTAGCCGCGAACCATGTCATGGACGGAAACGCCAGTTTGGCCCAGCATTACTGCCAGCAGCTCGTGGACGCTCTTTCCGGAATACAGCGGCGCAATCAGCGGCTGGATGATGCTGACCGTTCCATCGTAATTGCGGACGTCGCCCCAGCTTTCCAGGTAATGGGCCTCCGGAATATGCCAGTGGCACTGCGCGGAAGTTTCATCGAGGTACAGGCCGAGGCGCACGCGGAAATTCACCTTACCCAGCGCATCGAGAAACGGCACATCGGCCGGAGCGTCATACGCCGGGTTGGCGCCGGCGATCACCAGCGTCTCTACGCGCCCGGCGTCCATATCCGTAACCAGTTCCTTGAGTGACTCGATTTCGTCGGTGGGCTCGGCTTCGAGCGGATCGGTGTAAACCACCGTCGTGCCCACATTGCCAAGCGCCTGGTTCATGGCATGCGCGAGCGCATGCACCGCCGGCGGCTGCGTTTCGCCCGCCACCACCAAACTTGAACCGTGGTGTTGCTGCAGATCCTTCGCTACTGCGGAAACCCAGTTAGCCGGTACGCTCTCAGGAAGCGCGCCGCCGCCCGAGTGCACACCAAGCCCCTCGGCGATCGCTCGCGCCACGGCTTCCACATCGCTCGACCGCAGGGGCAACCGGTGGTCAGCCTGTGAACCGGTGATTGAAGGCGAACTCTCCACCACATAAAGGCGGTTAGGAGTTTGCGACGGATCGGTGATGCGCCGGCGATCTGCGCAATCGCGTGCGTAGCGCAAGCTGCCGGGCTCGCCGAACATGAAATCGGAATCAAGGCTGAGAACCACATCAGCTTTGTCGAGGTGGTAGACCGTGTTCACATACTGGCCGAAGGCGAGCCGCGCGCCTTCACGGGTATTGTGAGGGCCACAGGGCTGGTACTGATGCCAGCGCGCCGATGGAAACTGCGCCAGCAGCGCCTTCATCTGGCTGGCGAGTGTAGGTGAAGTGACGGTGCCGGTCAGGATGCGCAGGCCGTCGCCGTTCGTGCCGCGGGCGCTGGCCAAGTGATTCCCGAAATCCGCTGTGAAGTCCTCCCAATTTCCGAGATGGCCAAGGTGGGTTGGGACTTGTGACCGGTCCGGATCGTAAAGCGTGAGCACCGAAGCTTGCCCGAAGACATCGGCGGCGCCCAGGCTGGCCGGATGACCCGGATTGCCCTCTACTTTGGTGGGCCGTCCCAAGTGGCTCTCCACCAGCAGCCCGCGGCCGATGCCACCGAACGGCATGGCGGTAGCGAAATATAACGGGATGCCCGGTTCGAATTCTTCGGGTTGGCGTACGTAAGGAACGATTTTCTCGGGTGGCAGCTTGGTGCAAGCGGTGAGGCTCGCGAGTCCGGCAGAAGCGCCCATCAGCTTCAAGATATCGCGGCGATTGAGAGTTCCGTTCTTCGGAACACGCCCTTCCGGAAACTCGAACTTCAGTCCCTTAACGTAGGCCGGACTCTGCTCCAGCTCATCCAGGCTGCGCCAGAAACGGCTGCCCCCAGCCTCGGGCTTAGGGCCAAGCTGAACGAGGTTCGCGGCTGTTACCCTTGAATCGGTCATCGGCTGCCCGGCTTGCGGCTCCTATCGGTGACAAGCGTCACAGTTGGTGTAACTCTTGATCTTGTATTCCTTGACGAGCTGGCGCCCGAGTTCAAGCTGATTCGCGGGCGGATTATAAACCGGCTTGAACACGTCCTCGCGGCGCCGGACGTACCGCTCTGGATGCTTGTGGCAGTTGATGCACCACCTCATGTACAACGTGTTTTCCTTCCACGTGATCGGCATCTCGCCGATCGGCCCGTGGCACGTCGTGCAACCGATGCCCTTGTTCACGTGGATACTGTGGTTGAAATACACGAAGTCCGGCAACGCATTGACCCTCGTCCATTCGATCGACCGCCCGCTGGCGTAGCTGGCGCGCACGGGTTCCAGCATCTCGGCATTGGTCCAGATTTGCGAATGGCAGGTCATGCACGTCTCGGTCGGTGGAATTCCCGCGAAACCGGAGGTCTCGACGGACGTGTGGCAGTAGCGGCAATCGATACCGTCGTCCATCGTATGGTGCTTGTGGCTAAATTGAACCGGCTGGTCAAGGGCTAACTTTGCCCGGGTATAGTATGGCGACATGTTCACAGCCCAAAAAAAATAGCCCAGCCCTCCGATGAACAACACGAAACCCGCGATACTCGCGCGGGAAACCGTGTTCATGCTGCGGTGAAAAATCTGAGGCATCCGTTAGCCCTTAGGACAAGTCCTCGACAGTCGGACTCGAAGCAAGCAACTTAACTCAAGGGAACCCACGGGAATCAGTGGGTTGCGCGGCTTGACGTGTCCCCACATCCTGCCGCCCCAACCGTGGCTTCGGGCAAACGCCGAAACCCGACCCCCCGGGAATACTCGGTGAAACTCCGGGCATCCAGGGCGCGCTGTTGAAGAATCGCGCGCTGCAACCTTCGAATGCGAAATGTTAGTCCGATGTGATCGAATATGTCAACAAGGTATACAGAAAAAATTTTAGTCGCGTGCGCCTGAGTCGGATTCGTGAGGGCCCGCCGCAGAGGATGAAGCGAATTCCCGGTTGCCGGCGGAGGGCGGCGCGGGATCGCGCCTTGTTCTGCTACACTCAACGCAAGGGGCAAAGAGACGCGCATTGAGCCCCGGTATTATCGCATGGCCTCAGACGCTGAAAAAGCTCCATCGAAGCCCGTCCGCCTGCGCGAGCTTTGGCCTGATATCTGGACCTTCATCCGCCCGCGCCGATGGCTGCTGGCGCTGGGATTCTTCTTGATGGCCGTCAATCGCCTGGCCGGCCTCGTGTTGCCCGCCTCCTCGAAGCGCCTCATTGATGACGTTATCGGCAAGCATCATCTCGCTCTGTTGCTGCCGCTCGTCGGGATCGTGATCGGCGCCACGCTGGTGCAGGGCGTCACGGATTTCTCGCTTACTCAGCTTCTTTCCAAAGAAGCATGGCGGCTCATCTCCGAACTGCGGATGAAGGTGCAGGTGCACATCGGGCGGCTTCCCGTAGCCTACTATGACTCCAATAAAACCGGCGCTTTGCTTTCGCGCATCATGAACGACGTCGAAGGCCTGCGCAACCTCATTGGAACCGGCCTCGTACAGTTCATGGGCGGCATCCTGACCGCCCTCTTCGCCTTCGTCATCCTATTGCGCATCAGCGCGTCAATGACGGCCGTAGCCAGCGCCGTCATTTTGGCCTTCGGCGTTTTCATGCGCTACGCGTTCAAATATATTCGTCCAATTTTCAGGGCGCGGCCCAAAATCAACGCGGAAGTCACAGGCCGCCTCACGGAGTCGCTTTCCGGAGTTCGGGTCGTAAAGGGATATCATGCCGAGGAGCGCGAAGCCGGTGTATTCGCCGACGGAGTGCGCCGTCTGCTGGAGAACGTTTTGAAAACGCTAACGGCGACATCGTTGATGAGCCTTGCGGCCACGAGCTTGCTGGGACTGGTGAGTGCTCTCATCATGTTTCTTGGGGCGCGGCGCATCATGGCGGGAAGCATGACGCTCGGATCTTTCGTGGAGTTCACCATATTCCTCGGCATGCTGGTGGTTCCCGTGGGCCAGGTGGTCAGCGTTGGAACTCAGCTTACGGAGGCGGTCGCCGGATTGGAGCGGACGCGCGAGGTGCTCGCGGAACGCCCGGAGGACTCAGATCCGGCGCGCACGCTGGCCCTGCCCTCCCTGAGCGGCGAGGTCGAGTTCGAAAATGTGAGCTTTGCTTACGAACCCGGCAAACCCGTGTTGCTTCAGGTGAGTTTTCAGGCCCTGCCCGGAACCGTGACGGCGCTGGTGGGGCCGTCCGGCGCCGGCAAATCCACCATCATCGGCCTGGCGGCTGCCTTCTACGTGCCGTCCGAAGGCCGCATTCTGGTGGATGGTGTCGAGTTGCGGAGTATCCGGCTGGATTCCTACCGCAGTCAGCTTGGCGTGGTCCTGCAGGATACCTTCCTGTTCGACGGCACCATTCGGGAGAACGTGGCTTTCTCTC
>JASHYZ010000591.1 GCA_030042795.1 Terriglobia bacterium
ACGCGGAAAATGCCAATGCGCTCGTGCGAACCCACCGTGGTCCGCTGGCGGTCGATGGCCTCCATGGCGCGGGTGATCGCTGTGGAGAAGCCGATGCAGTATTCGGTGTTTCGCACGTCGTTGTCCATCGTCTTGGGTATCGCAATCACCTTCACGCCTTCGTTGTCGAGGCGCGCGGCGTAACTCAACGTATCGTCACCACCGATCGCGATCAGGTAGTCCAGGCGCAATGCGGCAATATTCCTGAGCACCTGCGGGGTGACATCAAAGACGGTGGACGTTACACCTTTACGGGTGCTTTCAAGTTTTGGGAAGTCCATGCCCTCGCAGACGGGCGGAAGTTTCGCCATTCGCGCCGGGTTTGTGCGAGAACTGTGCAGGAAAGTCCCGCCCGTGCGGTCGATAGTGCGGGTATTGTCGCGATTGAGCGGCAGAATGTAGCGCGCGTGGCTCGCAGGATCTTCCAGATTGACGTGCGTCAGCCCTTCCCATCCTCGCCGAATGCCGATCACTTCTGAGCCGAATTCGATGCCTCGATAGACTACCGACTTGAGCACCGAGTTGAGTCCGGGAACGTCTCCGCCGCCGGTCAGAATGCCGATACGCTTAGCCACCATGAAAGCCCCCCAATGACGGCCCGATGACGGCGGTTCCTCCGGTTCCGCTCCACCAGGCTCAGCAAACAGTGTACATGAACTTGATGTTGATGCAGGCGCCGGCCCGTTCGTGACTATTCCCCGATGACTTTAATCAGCACACGCTTGCGGCGCTGGCCGTCGAACTCCGCGTAATAGACCTGCTGCCACGGTCCGAAATCGAGTTTGCCTTTCGTTACCGGAATCAGCACCTGGTGTCCCACCAACAGGTTCTTCAAGTGGGCGTCGCCGTTGGTTTCACCGGTGCGGTGATGGCGATAGTCGTCGCGAAACGGCGCGAGTTTCTCCAGCCACTCCTCAATGTCAGTAATCAGGCCATCTTCGGCATCATTGATGTAGACACCTGCCGTGATATGCATGGCGGACGCAAGCGCGAACCCTTCCTGTACTCCGCTGGCCTCCAATGCTCTTTGCACCTGCGGCGTAATGTTAATGAACTCGCGCTTCTTCTTGGTGTTGAACCATAAGTATTCCGTATGCGACTTCATGCGGCTCTCCCTGTCCCTGAAGACAATGTAGACGGAGGAGGCGTGGAAGGTTGACTCAGTTCGACCGCGGCAAGATGCGCCGGCGCCCCCTTGAGATCGAGGGCAACATCACCGCCAGCAGCGAAATTTTGAAAATCTCGCCGGCCCAGAAAAGCGCAGCGCCCATGATTAGCGCCTGACGAAGTGAACCCGTAGTGATGAGTCTGAGCCAGAGAACGCCCGCCGTCAGAATGCAGGCGTCCGCCGCGAGCAGCGCGCCAACCAGCGACCAGGTTCGACGGATTGCCCCTCGCTCAACCATCCAGCCGAGCAAGAGGGCGGCGGCCGGAAAACTCCACAGGTAACCTGCCGTAGGACCGGCAAGTGATCCTCCCGCGAACACAGGCAGGCCTGCGGCTCCCAAGGCCAGGTATGTCACCTGACTCAGAAATCCGCGCCGAGCGCCCAATACCGCCCCAGCCAGCAAAACCGCAAACGTCTGGCCGGTGATAGGGACTGGCGTGAAAGGCAGAGGGACTCGAAGCTGCGCCAGAACAGCCGTCAGCACGGCGAAGCCCGTGATTTCGAGCCAATCAAGCGTTGAGCTCCGCTTCCTACTCCATTTGTCGATCAGCACGATCGATGCGGCGTGACTCATTTCACTCCTCAAATCAGAGGTCAGGGCCGGGAGTTCGGGGATCAAAGCATCTTCACGAGCCGGAGCTCGAGAGCCGCTGTATCTCTTGGGCCGGTGCGCCGTTCCCTAATCCCTGGCTTCTGATCCCTGACCCTTGACCTAAGTTTCGCAGCAACTCCGGCAGTTGCTTGGTGAACGCCGAGCGAGCCAGCACCTGATCGCAACCCGCTGCCCGCGCGTCAGCGATGACGTCGGCCGCAACATGAGAGACAAAACCGATAACCGGCAGCGAGCGGGTGTGTGCTTCGCCCTTAAGCCTACCGATCACCTCAAGCGCCGCAGGTGAGTTCAGGTCAAGGATTACGCCTTGAACTGCGCCCTCAGCCACGCGCTTGTTAATCGCGTCCTCCCATTTGGCGGCGCCTACGACGTCAACGGCCGCGCCGGCCTGCCGCGCGGTCTCGCGGATCTTCACAGCAAAGAACAGATCGTCCACAACAGCGATCACACCCAAGTTTGCCAGCCTTTCCGGCAACGCGCCTCAGCAGGATTTCACCGGCGCCTGAGAGCCTTCAAAATAGAAGCAGCCTCATCCTCGACGGCGCCATCCAACTATTGTAATGAATTCTAACCGACAATGTCCCACGTGCAGCAGCGCGGATGTGGGCCGCAGCCATTATCGAGGGCCGTTTGAATTGTTGATGCTCTTGTTCCTCTTCCGTCCGTATCGGTGCCGGCTGTGCCAGCAGCGGTTTTTCGGATTCCTCTTCCAGATCAGAAAAAGGAAGCGGCTCGCGAGATGGAGCGACGACCTTTTTCATCTCAGGGCTCGATGACGCTCGATTAACTCGGCTGCCGGTCCGTGTCCAAGCGGGCTTGCATAATAGAGTGACGACTATCGCTGTGCTGCGACCACTTGTCTTTTCGGCGCTCATAGAGAGCCACTGTGTTGACCGCTCTTCAGGGCCTCTTGATGCTGTATTTTTCCAGCCGGTACTGGAGTGTTCGAAAGGTCATTCCGAGCAACTGAGCGGCGCGGGTGATGTTCCAGTTTGTGCGCTGCAAGGCTTCCACAATCTTAGCCTTT
>JASHYZ010000592.1 GCA_030042795.1 Terriglobia bacterium
CTCGCGCTCTAGTGTGCTGTAACTGAAGTTCGTTGATTAATTGCCAAAACTCAGGCGATTCCTTTGAAAGCCCCGGGAAGATGGAATATCCTACCCCAGAGCGAGAGCCCCATAAGCGCTAACTTAAGCCCATAGAAGGCCTCGTTGTGGGAGATGGATACGTTCTTGTGTCCGGCCCCAAAAGGGGCCGACGATGAGTAGCCGTAGGTGGCAACCTACGGAAAAGAAATCCGCAGCCCGCCTGCGCAACCTCGGAGGGGTTGACGCCCGTGGACGACAGAATCCGGACGCGATTCCGGCGAACAACGTTACACTTTCTGAAGATTGTACGACCCCTCCGGGGTCGCTCCTATGTTTTTGTCCGGTTCTCGTTTCCGTAGGTTGGCACCTACGGCTACTCAAGGTGTTGCCCTCCGGGCAACTCACCAAACCGTTAGGTTAGCGCTTATGGGCGCGAGCCCATGGGCCCGAATACCTTCACCCCGCCTTCGGCACCCCTCGCACGGGCGGGAAGCCAACCCACGTGGGCTACTTCATGGCGCTCCTACGGGCTTATGGAGGCGGGGGGAGTCGAACCCCCGTCCGAAAAGCTTCACGATTAGAAGCCTACATGCTTGTCCCGTTCGCTTTCAGCTTTCGCCGGCGGGCCTAAGGAACGAGCAATAACGAGCCGCCAGCTAGCCTGATCCCCCCGCTTACGCGAGAGTCTCGTCCCGAGTTTTCAGGCGGGAAACCCAGGACCAGCCCGCTTTGATGACATCTTGCCTCGTCCGGCGGGCCGGACGAAGTAGACGCGCTACCTTAATTAGGCAGCGAGAGCAAACTGCGTGTTGGCAGTTGTATGTTTCCACGCCATTTACGGGAGGTGTGGCCCCCGGCATGCCTTCTAATCGTAAAGGGCTTCCGTCGAAACCGGTGCGCCCCCATAACACTATTCAGCAGACTACGGAAAAACCCGTCCAATCTGTCATTCCGAGGAGCCGAAGGCGACGAAGAATCTCGTATTTTCTTTAATTTCAGAGCGAGATTCCTCGCTGACGCTCGGAATGACAGGTTCCCGAACATTTTTTTGCAGCCTGTTAGCTTAGATGCTCATGATAGCACGGGAACCGCGCTAACGACCCGATTCTCCGGTGGGATTCGGGACCGGGTCAATTGATGAGATTTGAATGGTATTGCCCTGAAGTATGCCGATGACCCTGACATTCACAGCGGCGAACCGAGCCGCCTTTGCCTGCGGCTCAAGCACGTAGACCTGCTTGCCCGACCACAGCCCGTATTTTGAGCCTTTCCTGACGCACGCCCGAATGCATTTAAGGTCGGGAACCATGTTTGAAGTCACTTGGCAGTTCGTGCCGCAGTGCGTGTCGGTCACGTATCCTGTCCACGTGCCCTTATCCCGAAGCGCAAACAAGAATCGAACCGCCAGTCAAGAGTGCGACGAACACCGGGAGCAGCATTGCTCTCCGGATGCTACGGCTCCGACGCAACTCTTGATCGGCCGAAGTGCGAACGTGTTTCATGCGTAATTCACTCAGAACAGGCTCAAGCATTGGTGTCATTGTGCCTCCTTGATGGTCTAAATCTGAATTCCTCAGATCGAACTCGTTAAGGAGCGGCACGATTCGGTTCTACGGCTCGCGAAGAGGCCGAATCTACTTCTTACAGGGCTGGCACCCGGAGCGCGAACCATTCCATTCCATCCGGCAACCGAGCCGTCCCGACTCGTCTGCGCAGAATTGCCGCGTGCCGTCGCCTTGTTCTCTGGCAGGAAACGCAGCAATCGTGTAGCCACGCGGTTTCTCGCGACAGTAGACCGCGTAGGAGTAGCCATCCTGATGGATGAGAGTGTAGCCGTCCTGCCTGACGTTGCCGGCGATAACACGCCAACCTTCGTCGCTGAACGGCGGTCCCACGTAATGCCGCCGCAGTGACGATCCGTCACAAATGCTCTGTGGATCGCCGCTCTCGGCCGCGGTTTGTTCCGCGGCGCTCCGCAATGACGAGAATCGCTCCAAGGCTAGCTCATCGTTGCGAGCGACCCGGTACGCGACTAGCGGTGCCGTTAGAGCGCACGCGATTGGTCCAAATGCAACCAAGGCTGACACGGCGACCCACACGCCGAGTCGAGGTCTTCGCCCCGGTATAGACACCTTTCTTCCAGCCAGACATGCAAGAAGGGAGGTCACAGCCACCGCGATCGAAGTTAATACGACAGAGACCGCTACAAAAAATCCGGCCATTGGCTGTCTGGACCCCCAGATCGCGTTACCCACACACTGCCCCTCAATATTCCCGATGATCGAGGCGATCAGGAACAGTGACCATCGCCTGTGGCTCAATACACTGGACAATCCACCACAGAGCGCGGGGACCGCGAGCGAAACCCACCAAATGGAGTCGAGCCTCGGATAGATGAATGCGGGCCACCAACACACGGCGGAGCCAATCACCGTCAGGCACACTAAAAAAACGTCGGTGCGCATTGGTGCTGCTGAACCGAATGATTTCATTAGCTTTCACCCCAAAACCCGGGGGAACGCTCGTCAATCCTGCGTTTTCGCTACCCTCGGCGAGCCAGGCCGCCTCTGCCCCGCGCTTGCAGCAGCATACTCGAATGAGCTACGTCCCTTTTCGGCGTGGCGCTCCAGAGCCAGCTTCACCAGGCGGTCGATGAGTTCTGGATACGAGACGCCGCTTGCTTCCCACATCTTCGGATACATGCTGATGGGAGTGAATCCAGGGATGGTGTTGATCTCGTTCACATAGAGCTTACCGCTTGGCCGGTCGAGCAAAAAATCCACGCGGGCCATGCCGGCGCAATCGATGGCGCGAAAAGCGCGCACCGCCAGCGCCTGCACCTCGCGGGTCTGTTTCTTCCTGAGCTTGGCAGGGATCACCAGTTCAGAGCCCTCCTTCAGATACTTGGCCTCGTAGTCGTAAAACTCGTTCACGGAGATCACTTCGCCTGGCAGAGAAGCTTCGGGATGATCGTTGCCGAGAACGGAGCACTCGATCTCGCGCGCGTCCAGGCCCTTCTCGACGATGATCTTGCGGTCGTAGCGCGCGGCAAGCTCGATGGCGGCGTCGAGCTCCCGCTGAGCGCGAACCTTGCTGATACCCACCGACGATCCGAGATTGGCCGGCTTCACAAACAACGGATAGCCAATCTCACGGGCGATGCGGCGGCGCCACGATGCCGGCCGCTGCTCCCAATCGCTACGTAAGACCAGCAGCCATTGCACCACCGGCAGCCCGGCGTCACGAAAGAGCCGCTTCATGGCGTCCTTATCCATGCCGGCTGCCGAAGCCAGCACGCCCGCGCCCACGTAAGGAACATCAGCCAGTTCCAGCAGTCCTTGCACTGTTCCATCTTCGCCGAACGTCCCATGCAGGACGGGAAAGATCACGTCTACACTGCGGTTTGAGTCATGACTAGCCGTAGCGCGGCTGTGCGTCAGGCCTTGCGTTGAGTTTTCCACCGGGATCAGTTGCGGCCCGCTCGGGTCCGCCGAGGCGGTCACCAGTTGTCCCTGGTCGAGGACGCTCGCCAGCATGCGCTCGGGCTCGTGGGCGAGTTGACGGGGAGTCGAACCCACGCGCCAGCGGCCTTCGCGCGTGATGCCGATGGGAACCACCTCGTACTTGTTCGGATCGAGCGCCCTCAGCAACGAAGCCGCTGAGATGAGCGAAACCTCGTGCTCGCCGGAGCGGCCGCCGAATAACACGCCAAGCCGGATTCGAGCACTCAAGGTGATCCTCTAATTCGGGCCGAAGTAGGGCTTCTTTGCATACTACTACGCTACGTCGTTCCCCGCAGGAGCCAGAACTAATCCGTCAGATGAGATCCCAGGGCTTGCGCGCCTCGCGGTCCAGGAATGCGGCGGCTTCGGCGTCGCCGGCAATTTCCTCGCGCTCAGCGTCCCAATGAATCTTGTGCCCGGTGCGGAAAGCAATGTTGCCAAGGTGGGGAACGGTGGTGGAGCGATGTCCGATCTCCACGTCGGCCACCGGCTTCTGGCGAGAGCGTACGCAATCAATGAAGTTCTTCAGGTGTAGATCAGTGGCGTCGGCTCCGGCTACTTCAATCCGCTCGCAACGGAAGTCCTCGGCACCGCCGTTGGCATTCGCGACCGCCCCCGGCCCACTTTCACCGTTCGGTTCCGGGTAGACTTCGAAACCCACGCGGTCCACAAACAATGAGCCTTTGGTTCCATAGAACGCCATGCCGTGCGGGCGGTCTTCTGAAGTGCGCGTCAAGTAGTACTTCTTGCCGGGCGTGCGCCCGCCGCAGCCGTGGTCATTCATCATGGAGGCTTCGTAACTCAGGATGAAGTTGGGGTACTCGTACGTTATCTGCAGCGCGTCAGGAGTCTCGGCGCCGTCTTTCAGCTCATAACGTCCGCCGGCGGCTACTGCGGTTCGGGGCGCATCAACGCCCATGATCTGGTGAACGCTGTCGAGGCGATGGGTGCCATAGTCGGT
Organism: Terriglobia bacterium; assembly: GCA_030042795.1. The sequence continues at coordinate 4,486 of JASHYZ010000592.1, forward strand.
GGCCATGCCGCCGGCGTA
>JASHYZ010000593.1 GCA_030042795.1 Terriglobia bacterium
CGGCCGATCCCACTGATCACAATCCTGTGATTGGGGAAGCCTTACAATCCTAGCAAGACGCCAAAAGTCATGTCAAGCGGCGAAATAGAAATTTCTTTACCAACCACTCAGATAGCGCGGGTTTCAATCGCTCCCCGTGTTTTATCGTAAGACTCCAGCGGCGTGCTCGCCCGCGCAGACCACCGTCCAGAGTCGCCTGAGCATGTTCCCTCGTAAACCTGCTTGTATAAGGACCCAGAAACCTCTTTGCTGGCCGCGATGACGGGATAGAGCCGAAGGGCGCTTCGTTCATTTCCTGAAAATCATAATTGGCTATCAGTGCTGTCCCATTAAAAGTCGAACAGGCTCAATTGGGTAGCCGGTTCGATCTCGGGAGATTGATCGTTGAAATCCGAAAACCCTTTAAAATCGGGGCTTTTTCGAAAATCGTGATGCTGAGAATTTCCAAAATTTGATAGAGGCTCATGTCAAGCCCTAGTTGCTTTTTGGCGATAGCCACCAAGACGTAAGCCGAAAGGGCGACCCACACTAGTCCTTAATTGAATTAATTTGCGTACCTCATAGAGAACAGTTTATGCTTTTAATTCAAGCACTTCCGCTGAATGGCAGGATACGCTAACTTAGGTAATTAATTACTAGGGTATTCACGGCGTTCTCGGAGGTGCCATAGAAGGCCTTGATGCGCAGGTGTTGTTTGATCCAGCGAAAGAACAATTCCACCTGCCAACGGACCCGATAGAGTTGCGCGATGGTCAGGGGCAGCAGGAGAAAATTGTTGGTCAGAAAGGTGAGCCGGGACTCCTTCTCGGCGTCGAAGTAGACGATGCGGCGCAGAGTGTCGGGATAGCGTTTCGCCGTCCGGATGCCGGTGAGACGAATGGTTTGGTCGCAGCGCAAACCCCTGGAACGATCGACGGGACGGGAGGTGCGCAGATAGAACTGCAAGTTCTTTTGGGCGCGAGTCACGAAAAAAGCGCAAGCTTGAGTGAAGAGATAGAGACGAGCGAAGTCCACATAACCGCGGTCGAGCAAGTAAAAGATTCCGGGTTCCAGCAAGAGTTCGTCGAGGAGATTGACATCGTGAACGTGGCCGCCGGTCACGTAAACATTGGTCGGAAGGGTGCCGCGCAGGTCGAGAAGCGTATGTAACTTGACCGCACTCTTGTGGCGACGAAACTTTCCCCAGGGGAAGAGTGACAGGCACAAGTCGATGGTGGTGGAGTCGAAAGCATACACCGTCTCGGACAAGTCCACGCCCAAAGATTCCTGGCGGTAAAGGTCGCGCGCCCGACGGATCAGCACTTGGGCAAAGTCGCGGTAGATCGCCCGTCGCGAACGTCGTTGGCGTGAGCCAGGGTGTTGCGGGAAACTTGTCCTCGGAAGCCCAGGTGATGGAGCTTGGGTTGCTGAGCACGAAGACAAGTTTCGATGTCGCGCAAGCTGCGGCGATAGGTCAGTTGCGCGAAGATTAAGCAAAGGAACGGATCCCAACAGGAGAAGTCTTTCACGTAACGGTTGCCTGGGTAGCGATCGAGGCAAAGCTTAAACTGGTAAGTGGGGAGGAAATCCAAAAGCTGAGAGAAAACGCTGCGGCCCAGATTCATCTGCTGCCTCCGGCAGGGGTTGAAAACCAGCAGAATGATGGCAAAAGGACCGCAAAAATTTGAAATCGAAAAATGACATCCTGATCCTTACCTTCGTGCCTTCAGCGAGTTATGTTGAGGCGCCCTGACTTTCTTGGGACAGCACTGATAATCAGCTAGAAATGCGTGTATCTCTTGATTTTGAAGCGCGTCCGTGGCTTTGGGCCTCTGTGTGGTGTGATCGGAGGCAGCGCTGCGGGTGGACTCAGGTTCGTTCTCTCATTCGCTTTAGGTTCGAATAGGTTCGTTCCCAACGTCTGACCGCCGGAATTTAGGTTCGTTTTTGAACCTCATTTTCGACTGTTCTTTGGGCTTATCGCTAATCGAATCTGTCGATTAGGTATTTGGGGTTGTTTTTCAAACTCGACTGCCATGATGTAGGCTTTTTCAGTTAACTTTTTGGGGATCAATCACATACTGCTTTGGGTTCGTTTCTATACTTATGGTGGGTGTGGCCGTGGCCCTTGTGGCGAAGATAGTTTCGATCTTGTTGGGGCGCCCGTTGCTGGCATGGGCAGCTAGCGGCTTAATCTGAGGCCCTTTGAGTGCGGTTTGAAATAGGCTTCTCGGTACGAAAATACTTCTTGTAGGCCGAAATCCAATCCGTGGCGATATCGTGCTGTGCCGTCGGAAGGTCAATCTTCCCCTCACAGACGAGTTCGTGAAGTCGGTCCTCCAGAGCATCCTTGACGTGCGCATTCCAAACGGTCGATAAGTATGGCTCGGGCCAGAGATTGCGAATATCGTCCGAGCCGCCTAGTTCCGGAGTGATGAGATAGTCTAATTCGTAGTCTTTTGCTTGGGCGCTCGCCATCCCGTATTCCGCGAACACTTCGCGCTGTATAGAAACGGGGACGAACCGGGCCTCGTTATGATATTCGCCGGCGCAAACATCTTCTGCGCGCACCGGCCGCGTGGCACCAGGTGTCAGACGCCGATTGGGAGTAGGCGCCACCATCAGGCTGGCAAGCCTCGGCCCGGATTCGGTACGGAATATGTGGCCATGACTCAGCCACAGGACGCCGAGTGCTGCGAGCAGCAGGGCAATAGCCACGGTTTCCCATCGGCGTCCGGAGGGCACGAGCCGCCACGGAGCGAACCAACGCGTGGGATTCGACCTCGTGGCAAGCTCAGCCAACCGAGCCTTGAGCAGCGCGCGCGGTCCGGCCGCCGGCGGTAACTGCGTGTCGAGGCTTTGATGGTAGGCGCGGACAAAATCCGAAATCGTGCCTTCAAGCTCTGCCATGCGCGCACGGCAGTCCCAGCACGCGGCGAGATGCTTGCGCCCCTGAGCCGCCCGGTGAATTGAACATTCGCCGTCCGCGAGCAAAAGCAGCTCTTCATCTGAAAGATGATGGTCTTTTTCGAGCATCGGCTTTACCTCTCGTCCGCCCGCGCCAAACGGGCCAGGGACCGCGCCAGCGTAGCGGAAATCGTCCCAAGGGAGACGCCCAGAGTCTGAGCGATTTCGCGATAACTCAGACCTTCGGCACGTAGCCGAAGGCAGCGCTGGTCTTGCTTCGGAAGAGCTCGAAGCACGGCGAGTAGTCGTTCCTGTCTTTGGCTGCGCGCCAACTGCTCTTCCGGGGTTGGAGCAGGGTCCAGTTGTCTTTCGGCCAGGCCGGCTTGAATTCCTGCCGTGTCGTGAAGCTTGCGATTCGTCGAATGCTGCTTTAGCGCAAGGTTGTGCGCCACGCGAAACACCCAGCCGTGAAGATTCCTGCGAGATCGGCCAAGGTGCAGGTGTCGAAACAACAGGAGAAACACATCCTGGATGATCTCCTCGCTGTCGTGAATGGACAGCCCGAAGGAGAGAACATAGCGAAGAAGCCGATCTCTAAGTTGGTCAAACAGGTCGATGACGGCGTTCTCGAGCGCGCCGGGACATACATGAGAGTCAGTGCTGGCCGGAAGGCATAACTCAATCGTCGAATTTTCGGGGAAAATCGACATGAAAACCGCTCACAACCTCCAATAGTATTACAATCCAATACCAAGAGTGGATCGATAACGGCCCGGCTTCTAGAATGTCGTTGAAAGGCGAGCGACGTATTGGCGCGAGGGGCCGAGTGCGTTGCCGGAGAAGAGTCCTCCGAAGTCGATTACTTCAAGCGTGTTGCTCAGGTTTTCGACGTCAGCCTGGAAGCGTACCGAACGGTTTTCCCGCCGGTAGACATCGATGCCCACCGAAGCATCCTCCGTGAGGTACGGATCGATGCGCGAGAGGTTAAAATCGAGGCGATTAATCACGTTTTGACCATATTCTGTGGCGTAGAGTTGTGGGGATTCATCGGGTTCGAACGGCAGGCCACTGTTGTAAGCGCCGCCCACGGCAACCCACAGGCGCCGGGTGACCTGATAGCGGAGGCGGGCGCGAACGGTGTTCCGCTGGTCTTGCGAATCGGGAAAGTGTCCGACTAGCTGCGTGTTGATGAGGTTGCCGTTCGGCCCGACAGCCACGCCGCTCTCCGATCCCAGCAGAAGACCGCCTACTACGGGGAGCCAGCAGTTCCCTACGATCCAGGAGTAACTGGCAAAGCCGGAGAATTTCCCCCAGTGTGGGACTTCGAGCTTTCCCTCGGCGCCGTAAAGGATGGCCTTTCTGAAGGCGATAGGGAAGCTGATGGCGGTGTTTAGAATGGAATCGTCGTCGGCGTAATTGGCCTCGTTCCGGCGGAACATATTTGCGTCGAAGCGCAAGTTCCCGAAGAATGCCTTGGTCAATCCCGCTTCATAATAATCTCCGAGCGAAGGCAAAACGTTCTGCCGCAAGGAAATGGGATCGAAATTCAGCACCTCTGGAGAACTGGATAGAAGAATGTTCTCGTAGGACGGCGGCTGGAAGACGCGGTCATAGGCGATGTGTACATTGAGACCGGCGGAGTGAAAATAACGCGAGGCGGCAAAGCGCGGACTTACGGCGTTCTTGTTGACCAGTAACTGGTAGTGGTCCCAGCGGACGCCGGCGTTGACCGTCCAATTGCCGAATTGAATTAAGTCCTGAACATAAGCCGACTGTTCAAGGTCCGGGTGGTTCTGGGCAAATGCAAAGTTGATCGCGGTGCCGGGGTCGAACAAGCCTAGGTTAATGGGGCACTGAGGGGCATTTACGCCGAGCGGACCGGAGCAGTCGGGAATAGAGTCGCTGAAGCTCTCGTGCAGGAAGAGATTGTCGGATTCAACGCCCACCTTCCATTCCTGCCTGCCATGATGAACGGCGAGGCTGCCGTTAAAGTAGATCTCCTTGAAGTCGTTGTGCTGGGTTGCGTAGATAGGCCACGACAATGGGTTGGAGTAAAAGTCATTGGGGTCATTGCGGACCATGCCCCGCAGCCAGCCTACGGTGTTGGAGGAAAAGGTGTGCTGGTAGGAAACGGTGCCCATCGTTTCAAAGTCGCCGCCGTTCTGTAGCTGCCCCCCAGGAATATAAACGCAGTCGCTTGGCTCCTGGCCGGCGGGAACGGACGGGCAGCCGACGTCGTTGTCCGCATTCGGCACCCAGGCTCCATTTTCCTGCACATATTCGTTGGGGATTTCGTAGCGCGCGAGTTCATGACGAACACTAACCTGAAGGCGATCCTTGGGCGTAAAGTCACGCGCATAGTGCAGGGCGAAGTCACCGACGGTGCCCGTGTTTGTGTAGTTTGCTGTAACCACGGGGTTGAGATAGTGGCTGCTCATCCCTCCGCTCACGCTGCCACTCAAGGTGTTCTTACCCCACCCGTACATTGCTTCGGCGAACCCATTCGCCGTGTCAAAGCTGCCGCCGGAAAGCACCACCTGCCCGTGCAGCCCCGGCTGGGAGTCTTGCAACGTATTAACTTCGATGACGCCCCCCATTCTGCGTCCATACTCCGCCGGAAAGCCGCCGGTGTAGATGCTCATCGATTGCACGTCGTCTGCCTCAATTTCGGTGCCGAAACTTGGTGAGCGATTATCGATCAAAGGAATGCCGTCGACTACAAACTGGGTCTGGTACTCCGAGCCGCGCGGGTGCAACACCGCATTGCCTTCATATAGCCAGCCGGGTTGCGAATTCACCAAGTCCTGCAACGAACGGCCTGGTATTGAGGCAAGCCGGTTTTGGATGAAGCTCGAGCCTATGCGGTTAACACTGCCAGCCTGATTGGGATCAATTAGCGTGCCGGCGGCGCTTACCGTTACGGATTGACTCACCGTCGGCAGTTTAAGTTGGATTCCGTGTTCCGTCGGAATGGATGAGCGAATCTCAACAAACTGAGATACTGGGGCAAAGCCAGGTTGCTTAATTTCGAGTTCATAGATGCCGTAAGGCAGGCGCAGCACGTCAAGGATGCCCCCCTCGTTGGTCGTGAGAGTGTTTCGATACTCATTCGCTTCGCTGATGATCTCAACCGTGGTCTTCACACCACGGCCAGACGGATCGGTCACCTGCAAACGTAGCTCGCCGCTGTTGGTCTGGCCGAAGGCCGGCAGGGCGGCAACGAGACAAATGACCATCAGCTTCGCTACAAGAAAGCAACCTTCACACTTCGACTCTTGACGTCCCGGCAATGAAACCCCCGTCAGTTAGGTGCTATCGGCAACGGAGCGCCCCTGTTGCGCGCCTGCCACATGAGGTATTCTCGTTCGTGCCTTCTTGTTCAGCCTTTTTTTGGGATTGGAGAACCCCAGATGTTGAGCCGCGAGGCGTGCGAGACGCGAAGATCATCCACGGTACTCATAGCTGTAGCGCTCGTGCTTATCAGCACGAGCGGGTCCGCTCTGGCATGGGATCGTGGTGACCTCAATGACTACCGTGTGCGCAGAGCCGAAGTGGTGCGCCGCGTCGGCGACGATGTTAACGATGTTGTGGTTCTTTTCGGCGACAAGGAAAGCGACGTTGCCGCGTCTGTGACGACATTCCGGCAGAACGAAGAGTTTTACTATCTTACCGGCTGGCACGAGCCTGGCGCTATCATGCTCCTGATTCCGAAAGAAGCAAGCGCCGGCAGCCCGGCTGAACTCGGTCAAGAGATCCTGTACCTCCCGTCGCGCAACCTCCGTCTCGAAAGGTGGAACGGACCCCGCCTCGATCCCGATTCGCCGGACGCCCCGGCACAGACCGGCTTCGCTGCCGTGCGCAGCACGAACCTGTTTCATGCCGATTTGTTGGAAGCGCTGAAGAAGTTTCCCAGGATTTGCACCGAGCTTACGCCGCAACCTGAAAGTGGCGAGGAGGACCTCCAGAAAGAAGAGGTCGCCAGTCTGCGCCAAATCGCACCATTGGACCACTTTGAGGACCTGCGTCCCGTACTCAGTTCGATGAGAGCTGTAAAGTCGGCAGGAGAGATTGC
>JASHYZ010000053.1 GCA_030042795.1 Terriglobia bacterium
AAGGTGGGCCTCGCTGAGATGCTCAAGGGCGGCGTCATCATGGACGTCACCACGGTCGATCAGGCAAAAATCGCGGAGGACGCCGGGGCCTGCGCGGTGATGGCCCTGGAGCGCGTGCCGGCTGACATCCGCAAAGAAGGCGGCGTGGCGCGCATGGCGTCGGCGCGCATTATCAAGGACATTATGAGCGCCGTCTCCATCCCGGTGATGGCCAAGGCGCGCATCGGCCACTTCGCCGAGGCTCAGGTGCTTGAGGTGCTTGGCGTGGACTACATCGATGAAAGCGAAGTGCTGACCCCGGCGGACGAAGCCCACCACATCGATAAATGGCACTTCAAGGCGCCCTTTGTGTGTGGTGCGCGTAACCTGGGCGAGGCCCTGCGGCGTATCGGTGAAGGCGCGGCCATGATCCGCACCAAGGGCGAAGCGGGTTCAGGCAACATCGTGGAAGCGGTGCGCCATATGCGCGCCATCACAGGCGAAATTCGGGAGCTTACCATTCTGCGCGACGAGGAGCTGATGGCGAAGTCGAAGGACCTGGGAGCGCCTTTCGAGCTTGTGAAGTACGTGGCTAAGAACGGCAAGCTCTCGGTGCCGAACTTTTCTGCGGGCGGAATCGCCACGCCCGCGGACGCCTCCCTCGTGATGCAGCTCGGCGCGGAAGCCGTGTTCGTGGGCTCCGGCATCTTCAAGTCTGCTGACCCGGCTCAGCGCGCTAAGGCGATCGTACTGGCCACAACCCATTACAACGAGCCGCAAGTGGTGGCCGAGTGCAGCGAGGAACTGGGCGAAGCGATGCGGGGACTCGATGTGGCGAAGCTCAAGCCGGAAGAGCTGTTGCAGACGAGAGGGTGGTAGACGGCAGTAAGCAGTAGGTGGTGGGCAGTAGGTGGTGGGCAGTAGGCGTGGGCCGCAGGCGCCGGGCAACAGGGGTCATTCCCGCGAAGGCGGGAATCCACGGGTCTCAAAAAGTCCGAAGCCCAGGCAGGAATCATGGCTTATCTGGTGATCGTGGAACTCGGATCCAACAGTTACGGCGCCTATGTACCGGATCTGCCGGGCTGTGCCGTCGTGGCTGACACGCGCAAGGAGGTACTAAAGCTTATTCGGGAGGCTATACCTCTGCACTTGGAGAGCTTGCGTGAACATGGCGACCCAATTCCTGAACCCTTCTCCACGATGGGGTTCGTACACGTGTGAGAGCCAATGTGGGTGACGGCCACACCGCCCGTTTCGGCTGGTTTGAGTGCTCGTCGAAGGTTGCGCCGGCCGCATCGAGCTTCAAACAAAGCTGGAATGTCCTTTAGAATCAGGGAGTGGGACGGCGAGACTCACGAAGCGCACAAGGATTGTGACAAGTGTTAACTAAGTGACAATATAGGCGCTTTCAATTAGGTCTGTTAAAGCCGGAGGAAATCTCTCCAGGAGGAACCGAGTATATGGAAGCGACTCAAGCAGCGCAGGACCTGCGTTACCCCGTCGGCAAGTTTCATTGGAAGGGCGAGCTGAGCGAGACTGAACGCGCCGAGCTGATCAGCCAGATCGCGGCGGTACCGGCACAGTTGCGCCAAGCGACAAAGGGCTTGACGGCAGAGCAACTCGACACCTCTTATCGTCCCGAGGGGTGGACGGTGAGGCAGGTGGTGCATCATCTGCCGGACAGCCATCTCAATTCGTATGTGCGCTTCAAGCTGGCGCTCACCGAGAATCAACCGATGATTAAGACGTATGACCATGAAGCTTGGGCCAAGCTCGCCGATTCGAAGTCAACGTCTGTCGAGACCTCATTGGCTCTGCTTGAGGCGCTACACGAGCGCTGGGTGAACTTGCTGAAATCGATGTCACCGGCTGATTTTGCACGCATCTTGAATCATCCCGAGATGGGACCGGTCACGCTCGATCGCCTGCTGGCCCTCTACGCCTGGCATGGACGCCATCACTTGGGCCACATCACTTCGCTGAGGGACCGTATGGGGTGGTGATGCTGCCGTCAGGTTCGGGCGTTCAACTGGAGGGTACAGAGGTCTGCAGCTTTTAGAGCAAGTTGCGGAATTCTTCTTCGGTCAAGCCGGCGCGCTTGATCTGTGAGCGAAGCAGGAAAGGTGAAACCTCACGATGGAGTGGAATTACCAAAACAGGGAAGCCCGGCTTCTTGAGCGTAACATGGCTGCCCTCAGGTTTGCCCGCGACGAAGCCAGCTCGTTCGAAAGCGCGTACGGCCTTGCGCCCGGAGACCCGGCGAAGCACGTCAAACTCGAACCTCGACCTGCGTAGTGAGCAGTTCCGAAATCTCTGGCCGTTCATCAGGACGCGAGGCTCTGAGGTAGAGGCGAATGGCCTGCCGAACATTCTTTAGCGCAGCCTCAACGGTCCTCCCTTGCGACATGCAGCCAGGAAGTTGAGGCACGTCGGCAACGTAGCCACGGTACTCTGGGTCGAAAATCAGGTTGACAAGGAAAGTCTGGTTCATCGTTTGATTCTATATTAGATGTCGAAAGCATGGCTAGGCGGAAGCCTTCGCTACTGCGTCACATATGGGCCTCTTGCCTAGCCGCTGCAATTCTTCACTGAAAGGAGCACGAAATGTCAATTCGTAATGCAGAAGCGGAATGGAAGGGAAATCTCATTGAGGGCCAGGGCCGCATGAAACTTGGCAGTGGCGCTTATGAGGGTGCGTACACGTTTAAGTCGCGGATGGAAACGGGGCCGGGGACGAATCCCGAGGAACTCATCGCCGCCGCCCACTCAGGGTGCTTTTCAATGGCTCTGTCAGCCACGCTGGCGAAGGCCGGCTATTCGCCCAAGCGCGTGCACACGCAAGCCGCGGTGCACTTTGATAAGGTGGGCGAGGGATTCAGCATCACGAGTATCGACCTGAAGACAGAAGGGGAAGTGCCCGGCATCGATGCGGCTAAATTCCAGGAGCTGGCGGAGAGCGCCAAGAAGAATTGCCCGGTTTCGAAGGCTCTGGCGGGTACAACCATCAACCTGCAGGCCACCCTTGTGGGTTCCGCCAGCGCGGCTTCGTAAGGCTTGTAGGCTGGTTAAGTGCTGCCTTTCGGAATTACGATGACGTATTTCGAACTGTTCTGGGACCCCTCCTGGCCCCCTCACCCCCGGCCCCTCGCCCCCTTGGGGGGCGAGGGGCCGGGGGTGAGGGGGCCAGGAATACGTCACAACAATTCCGAATACCAGTATTAAGGTATCGACGACGCCACTGACCAAAGCCCAGTAACTCGTCGGTTTACGGTGATCTTCGAGAAAGAAGACGCGGGGGACTATCACGTGTTCTGCCCAACTTTGCTAGGTTGCCACACTCAGAGTGAAACCGTTGAGGAGGGTATTTCCCACATCCGCGAAGCAATTCGGCTATATGTCGAAAGCCTCATTGAGGGCTTGGGTGTCAGCCCAGACGAATTTGCAAGGCTACTGTTGAAGATTGGAGCTCTGATTGGAGGTAGCGCTGGATCTTTTGGACATTACGACGCGCGCGAGTTTTGTCGATGCCGGAGGGCAAGCAGCAATCGGCATTCTCGCCGTGCAAGGTGACTTTGCCCTCCACGCCAAGATGCTCGATCGCATCGGCGTCCCTTGGACGCTCGTCAAGCACGCGTCAGAGCTTGACGCGTCGGCTGGATTGATTATGCCGGGCGGTGAGAGCACGACCATGCTCAAGTTCTTCGAAAGCGAAGGACTGCAAGCTGCCATTCTGGACTTCGCCGCACAAGGGAAGCCCATCTTTGGAACGTGCGCGGGAGCGATCTTGCTGGCGAAGGAAGTCCTAAACCCGGCCCAGGCTCACCTTGGTCTCATCAATATCACGGTTGAGCGCAATGCTTACGGCAGGCAAATCGATAGCGCCGTCCGGCCGGTAACGTTCTCTGAATTTGCCGCAGAAGACGGCTCAGCGGACCGCGCGGTGGACATGATGTTTATTCGCGCCCCCATCATTCGGCGCGTCGGTGAAGGCGTGCGAGTGCTTGGCCGCGCCGACGGCACGCCAGTCTTTGTCGAACAGGGCAATGTGCTGGCAGCGACCTTTCACCCCGAGCTGACGGACGATGAGAGGGTCCACCGCTATTTTGCGGGAAAGGTGCTAGCTGCTGCCGCAGGAGGACGTTCGAGTGGCGAGCGATAAGGCCGGCGTGATCGAAGAGCATCGCGACGGTTACGTGATCTCAACCGACCCTGCGAAACTGGACTTGGACGTGATCCACGGCTTCCTCTCCCGAGCTTACTGGTGCGAGGGTATTCCCCGCCAGACTCTGGAACGTGCGATTCAGAATTCGTTGTGTTTCGGCGTGTACGCAGAGGGCCGCCAAGCCGGCTTCGCGCGCATCATCAGTGATCGTGCCACGTTCGCTTATCTTGCTGACGTCTTCATTCTCGAGACTCATCGCGGCCGAGGGCTTTCCAAGTGGATGATGCGGGTGATAATGGCTCACCCCGACCTGCAAGGCCTGCGGCGATGGAGTCTGGGTACGCGGGACGCTCACGGGCTTTACAGCCGCTACGGCTTTGCTCGGCCGAAGTTTCCTGACCGCCTCATGGAAATCTACAATCCTGACATCTACAGACGCCCATCAAGCCCAACCTGCGAACCCCAAACGGAGGCGACGTGATCGAGCCTATGCCTTCCAAAGCCCCGAAGGGGCGGCATATTTTAGCCCAGGGCGAGAGCCCTGGGTCGGAAGGCCCTCACCCCGCCTTCGGCACCCCTCTCCCGCCCGGGCGGGAGAGGGGAAGGGGAGAGGGAGCGTGGCTGCTGACCCCACGGCTGACGCCGTGGGCTAAGTTATGGCGCTCCTTCGGAGCTGAATTAGGTCGTGAGCTTCTGAGACGTGAAACTAGCAGGCTACGGAAAACCCCGTCCAATCTGTCCTTCCGAGGAGCCCAAGGCGACGAGGAATCTCGTATTTCCTTTAATTTCAGAGCGAGATTCCTCGCGAAGTTTACCCTGAGCTCCTTCGCTGCGCTCCGAGCCTGTCCTGAGCAACGCGAAGGAACCGTTCGCAGCGGAGGAGCGAACGGGCTCGGAATGA
>JASHYZ010000594.1 GCA_030042795.1 Terriglobia bacterium
TGGTTCCGGCCTAGCGGAGGCTGAAAGGGAAGTGGCCGCTGCCGAAAAGTGCGGGTGCAAACTGGTGCCGTTTGGGAGTGATGAATACCCACCGCTACTGAAGCAAATCGCAGACCCACCCCTGGTTTTGTACGTGCGCGGCGCCGGCGGCATCCTGTCTCATCACGGCGTCGCCGTGGTGGGTACGCGCCGCCCAACCGCCTACGGTAGCTCAGTAGCCCATCGATTGGCGGCCGACCTGTCTCAGCGCGGCGTGGTGATTGTGAGCGGGCTAGCCCGGGGCATTGATTCGGCGGCGCACCGCGGGGCTCTTGAAGCTCACGGCAAAACGGTGGCGGTGCTCGGGTGCGGCATCGATGTGACCTATCCTCGCGAGAATAAGCGCTTGACTGACGAGATCATTGCGAGCGGCGCCGTAATCTCAGAGTTCCCCCTTGGAACCTCGCCTCAGCCGGAGAACTTTCCCATCCGCAACCGGATCATCAGCGGCCTTGCGCTGGGAGTGGTGATCGTGGAAGCTGCTGAATACAGCGGATCGCTCATTACGGCGCGTCTGGCCTCGGAGCAGGATCGCGAAGTCTACGCGGTTCCTGGGAACATCACGTCAGCGCAGAGCTTCGGGCCGAACCTCCTCATCAAGCAAGGCGCCAAGCTGGTGGATAACTGGCTGGATGTCTTCGAGGAGTTCCCGGCTGCGGTGCGAGCGCAGCTCTTGCCGCCCATAAAGGGAGTGGAGCCAAAAGAACAGCAGACACAGCCGCTGTTTGAGTCAGGAGCGACGCCGGGCCTGGGCGAGGATCAGAAAGCCGTCTACAGCGTGCTGCGAACTGACCAGCCGGCCTTCATCGATTCAATTCTCGGCCAGGTTTCCTTGGCTCAGCCGCGAGTGCTATCAGCCTTGCTTGAACTTGAAATGAACGGCCTGGTGCGCCAGTTGCCCGGCAAGAATTTTATTCGCAAGCTGTGAGAGACAGCCGTCGGTTCTCAGTTGCGAAGTTCAAATCTGGTTGATTGCAAATAGCTTATCGCTGAGTTGATATTGACTGGCACGTCTCTGAGCGAAATCGTGAGTGACTTTGAACGACCGGCCTGCATCTACTACCGCTAGGTGCTGATTTGACAAGGCCCGGCCGAATGCTGGATAACATAATGGCCGCGCACGAGCCGCCAACAGAAGAACTGAAAACCGCAGTACTTAGAACCGAAGACCGAAAACCAGCCGAGGAACTGGAAACCGGGAACCGACAACCGAATTATGAGCAAGTCACTCGTCATCGTCGAATCGCCTGCCAAGGCGAAGACCATTAACAAGTACCTGGGAAAAGACTACACTGTGAAGGCTTCGATGGGCCACGTGATGGACCTTCCCAAGAAGGACCTCGGTGTGGACGTCGAAGATCAATTCAAGCCCAGCTACATCGTTATCCCTTCCAAGAAAAGTGTGATTCAGGAACTGAAGGGCGCCGCCGCGAAGGCAGAGGCTGTTTACCTCGCGGCTGATCCTGACCGCGAAGGAGAGGCCATCTGCGCTCACCTTCGTGAGCTGCTCGAGTCGAAGAAGAGAAAGTTTTATCGGGTGATCTTTAATGAGATCACGCGCGATGCGATTCGCGCGGCCTTTGAGCGTCCGGGAGAAGTGAACGAACAACTGGTGGAAGCCCAACAAGCCCGCCGGATCCTGGATCGCCTGGTGGGCTACCAGGTGAGCCCGCTGTTGTGGGACAAGGTGAGACGAGGCATTTCCGCCGGCCGGGTGCAGACGGTGGCCTTGCGCTTAATTGTGGAGCGTGAGCGCGAGATCCAAAAGTTTGTCAAGCGCGAGTATTGGACTATTGCCGCTCGCGTGCACGGGCAGAATCCTCCACCGTTCGAGGCACGGCTGGTGAAACTGCAGGGAAGGGACCTTGAAATTCCGGATCAGGCAGCGGCAGACGGGCATGTAGCGGCCCTGCGCGCTGCCACCTTCACCGTGGAGTCGGTCGAAACGCGGGAGAAGCGCAAGTATCCCGTGCCTCCTTTCATCACCAGCAAGCTGCAGCAGGAAGCCGTAAGAAAGCTGCATTTTTCCGCCAAGAAGACCATGCTGCTGGCACAGCGTCTTTACGAAGGTGTCGAGCTTGGCCCTGATGGTTCCGTGGGCCTCATCACGTACATGCGCACGGACTCCACTCGCGTGGCGGAAACCGCCATCAGCGCCGCACGAGAGTATATCCAGAAGACTTACGGCGAGCCCTACCTGCCGGCGAACCCGGTCCGCTATAAGAGCAAGAAAGACGCCCAGGACGCCCACGAGGCCATTCGGCCCACGGCGGTGGAGCGGGCGCCGCAATCGGTGAAAGCGTTTTTGGCAGCCGACGAGTTCAAACTCTACAAGCTGATTTGGCAGCGCTTTGTGGCCTCACAGATGAATCCGGCTGTGTTTGATCAGACCACCATCGAGATCACGGCGAGTGACTATCTGCTGCGTGCTACCGGGTCGGTGGAGAAATTCAACGGCTTCCGCGCCATCTACGAGGAAGGCAAGGATGAGAAGACCGATGAGGACGACGAAGAGCTGAAGCTGCGCCTGCCGCTGGTGGAAAAAGGGGAGCGGCTGACGCTCGAAGAGCTTCTTCCTGAGCAACACTTCACCGAGCCGCCGCCACGTTACAACGAGGCCACGCTGGTGAAGGCACTGGAGGAAAAGGGTATTGGCCGTCCCTCAACCTATGCCAGCATTCTTTCGGTGATCCAGAATCGCGATTACGTAGAGAAGGTTCAGAACCGATTCTTTCCCACCGAGCTCGGCATGGTGGTGAGCGACCTGTTGGTGAAGAATTTCAGCGACATCTTCGACGTGGCTTACACGGCCCGGATGGAAGAGGAGTTGGATGAAGTCGAGGACGGGAAGCTCGCCTGGACCGAGGCGCTGGGCGAGTTTTACGTCAAGTTCAAGAAGGATCTGCAGCGCGCTGAGCGTGAAATGGTGGACATTAAGGGCGAAGGCATTCCCACCGACGTGAAGTGTGAGAAGTGCGGGCGTCCCATGGTGATCCGTCTGGGCAGGAATGGCCGTTTTCTGGCCTGCACGGGCTACCCCGAATGCAATGGCACGCGCGACCTCACACCGGAACTGGCCGCAGAATACGCCACCGGCGCGCCGCCGCCACCCGAAGTACCCGATCAAATCTGCGATAAGTGCGGGCGTCCGATGGCCGTGAAGCGCAGCCGCTTCGGCTATTTTCTGGGCTGCACGGGTTATCCCGAGTGCAAGAACACCCGCAAGATTATCATGAAGGAAGGAATGGCCACCGCCGTCGCGGACCAGCAGCTCGATGAGAAGTGTCCCGTTTGCGGCAACAACCTGGTGGTGAAGCACGGCCGCTACGGGGCTTTCACGGCGTGCAGCAACTATCCCGAGTGCAAGTACGTAAAACGTGAAACGCTTGGGATTCCTTGCCCGGAGAAAGGCTGCAACGGCGAAATCGTAGTGCGCAAGACGAAACGTGGCAAGACTTTCTACGGTTGCACGCGTTATCCGGACTGCAAGTTCACGGCTTGGGACAAGCCCGTGGCCGAGGCGTGTCCGCAATGTGGTTCGCCGATTGTGCTTGAGAAGGAAACCAAGAAGTCCGGTCCCGTTCGTTACTGCCCAAACGAAACCTGCAAGTACGAACACGCCGTTGCCGTCGCATAAGGCGGCGGTCATCGTGAGAAGCCGGCTCCGATCCTTCCCCAGAACGCCGGACGGAAGCAGCCGGCGAGATGTCGATGAAAGAGCGCCTGCTGCCCTTGTTTCCTCTCGAAGTGGTGCTGTTCCCAAACGAAATTCTTCCCTTGCACATTTTCGAAGATCGCTACAAACAAATGATTGGAGAATGCCTGGATTCGGCGAGTGAGTTTGGCGTGGTGTGCGTGCGCGAAGGAAGGTTGGAGATGGTCGGCTGCACGGCGCGAGTTACCGAAGTGGTCCGACGCTACGACGACGGCCGTCTTGACATCCTCACCTGCGGACAGCGGCCATTCGAGATTCATTTCACCGATGATGAGAAGCCGTACTTGCGAGGCGCGGTGACGTATCTCGAAGACGATGACCCCGAGCCTCCGCCGGACGTTGACGCGAAGCAGGCCTGGAGCCTTTTCCGCGAGGTGATGAAGCGGCTGGCCCCGGCGGCCTCCCCGGCTGACTCGCCTCCAGACTGCCAGCAGCTTTCCTTCCGTATCTCGGCCGCTCTTCCCCTGGGAATCGAATTCAAGCAGCAAGTGCTAGCGCTCCACAGCGAGCGCGAGCGTATACACTTGCTCACGCACCTGATGGAGAAGCTGATTCCTGCGCTGGATCTGATGGAGCGCACACGTTCGAAGGCTTCCGGGAACGGCCACATCACGCGGTCGGACGGCTCGCCGTAGCTTGCCGCGGGCAGGCTCTTTCTGTCGGGTATAATCAAGGCATGGCAAAACCTCAGACAATTGGCGAACTGAAGGATTCTCCTTATCGGTCGCGCGGGGTCAAAGAAGAACTGCGATCGAACCTAATTCGCAAAGTGGGGTCCGGCGAGCCGATTTTCCCTGGCATCGTCGGCTACGATGACACGGTGGTACCGCAGATCATCAACGCAATTCTATCCCGGCACAATTTCATCTTGCTGGGCCTGCGAGGGCAGGCCAAAAGCCGCATCCTTCGATCGCTGATCACTCTGCTCGATGAGGAGATCCCTTACCTCGCGGGTTGTGAGATTCACGATGATCCGTTCAAGCCTATCTGTCGCATCTGCCATGACCGTCTACGCGAGCAAGGCGATGCCACGCCCATCTCCTATTTTCCGCGCGAGCAGCGGTACGTGGAGAAACTGGCGACGCCGGACGTAACCATTTCCGACATGATCGGTGATCTCGACCCCATCAAGGCCGCGCGCGGAGGCCACGCTCTCTCGAGCGAATTAACCATTCACTATGGCTTGCTGCCGCGCGCCAACCGCGGCATCTTCGCGATCAATGAGCTGCCTGACTTGGCTGGCAAGATTCAGGTAGGTCTCTTCAACATCATGCAGGAAGGCGACGTGCAGATTAAGGGCTATCCCGTCCGGCTTCCGCTGGATGTGATGCTGGTGTTTACGGCGAACCCGGAGGACTACACGGCGCGGGGCAAGATCATTACCCCGCTCAAGGACCGCATCGGCTCCGAGATTCGCACCCATTACCCGGTGACGATCGAACACGCCATGGCCATCACGGCGCAAGAGGCGTGGACGAATCGCGCCGAGACGCGGAATCTCACTGTGCCGCAGTTCGTGCGCGAAGTGATCGAGAGCATCGCCTTCGAGGCGCGGCAGGAAAAGAAAGTCGACAAGCGCAGCGGCGTGAGCCAGCGCATGCCCATTTCGTGCCTGGAGAATGCAGTGTCGAACGCCGAGCAGCGCGCGTTACGCAATCACGAGCCACACGTGGCATTGCGCCTCGTGGACGTTTACGCCGCTCTGCCTTCCATCACCGGCAAGTTTGAGCTGGAATATGAGGGCGAGCTGAAGGGCGCGGACAACGTAGCCCGCGAGATCATCCGTCAAGCTACGGCGAGAGTCTTCAAGAAGTATTTTGACGGCGTGCCCATGCAGAGCGTCGTCCAGTGGTTTGAGCTGGGCGGCACCTTGAAATATCCGGAGAACGCGCCCGTCGAGGAAGTTCACCGCCGACTCAAGGGCATCCACGGCCTGATGGAGAAGGCAGAGGCGCTGGGCGTCAAGCGTGGAGACGACGCCGCCTTACGCGTCGCGGGCGCAGAATTCGTGCTCGAAGGGCTTTATGCGCTGAAGAAGATCAGCCGGAACGAGGAACTGGGCTTCTTTGCCGAACGCCGCCCCCCCGAGCCGCCTCCAGAAGAGCCCAGTCCCGTTTCGCCGCGCCGCCGCAACCTGAATTAGTTTCTGGGGGAAAGTAGTCAGGCTGCCGGATGGCTCGAGGCTACAGGATTGTGCCAGGTTCCGTTCCGGATGATGTGATCAGCTTCCAAAGGACCCCAAGTTCCGGGGTCGTACTCATAGAGCGGAGTACTGGTGCTGAGAATGGGGTCAACGATTCGCCAGGCAGCTTCCACAGCATCCTGTCGCGCAAATAGCGTTGATTCGCCGTGCATGGCCATCCACAGCAGGCGCTCGTAAGCTTCCATCTCCTCAGGATCAGGGTTGCGCGCCACGAGCAATTCCACGTGATCCGTGTCCATGCTTCCAGGCCGCTTCGCGAGCGCGCCGATGGCGGTCGCGATATCCGGGCTCAGGCGGAACCGAACGTAGTTGTCCCCTTGTGGCATGTGCAAGGTGCCGAATACAGATTGGGGTGGACGCTTGAGCATTACCATGACCTCTGTTGCGGTCACCGGCAGGCACTTGCCCGAGCGGATGTAAAAGGGCACGCCTCCCCAACGCCAGGAATCGATATATAACCGAACAGCAGCGAACGTTTCCACTCGAGAATCGGGCGCCACACCAGGCTCCTTGCGATACCCTTTGAATTGGCCGCGCACCATGTCATCCGGGCTGAGCGGCCGGATTGCGTGCAAAACCTGGCTACGCGCGTCCCTCAAGGCATCCGCGCCGCCCGCGCCGGGAGGTTCTTCGGCGAGGTACGCGACCACCTGCATCATGTGGTTTTGAATGACGTCGCGAATGCAACCTGACTCCTCGTAGAACTTGCCACGGCCCTGCACGCCAAAACTTTCCGCCATCGTGATCTGAACGCTGGCGATGGAGTTTCGATTCCAGATGGGCTCTAGAAATGCGTTGGCGAAGCGAAAGAACATGAAGTTGAGGGTTGTCTCTTTGCCGAGGTAATGATCCACGCGGAAGATGTTCGATTCCGGGAACACCTTCGCCAAGTCAGCGTTTAGCTCTCTGGCTGATGCAAGATCGCGTCCGAAAGGCTTTTCCACCACCACACGCGCGCAGCGGGCGCAGCCGGAGGCCTCCAGCGCGTCGGTCACAGTTTCAAACATACTTGGCGGAATCGCAAGGTAGTAAAGGGGACAACCTGCGTTACCGAGCTCCTGCCGTAAGGTCTGAAATGTCTTGGGGTCGCGATAGTCACCGTCGACGTAGTGTAATAGGCTAGCAAAGCGCTTAAAGGCTTCCTCATCAACGCCTCCACCAAACTTCTCCACACCATCTCGCGCGTGCTGGATCAGCCGCTCTAGATTCCAGCCGGAAAGGGCCACACCGACCACCGGAACGTGGAGGTTTCCCCGCCAAGCCATTTTGTAGAGAGCTGGAAAAATTTTCTTGTGGGCAAGATCGCCTGTAGCGCCGAAGAGCACGAGAGCGTCCGAAGCCTGTACGTCGGGCATGGGTTGAGTTCCTTTCGGCTCCTTACAATGCGCGGTTGTGAGGCTACGGGGTGTCGTTCCCAGCGCATCTCTTAGAGACGGCAGGGGCCTGGCAAGCCTATCCTTGCTTCTTTTCCAGGTGCCCTCCGAACGCGAAGCGCATCGCGGCCAGCACTTTGTTCGCGAACTCGTCGCGGCCTCTGGAGCTAAAGCGCGAATACAACGCCGAGGTAAGGAGCGGCGCTGCAATGCCTTCGTCGATGGCCGCGATCGAGGTCCAGCGGCCCTCGCCGGAATCGGAAACACGCCCGGCGTACTCTTCGAGGTTGGGGCTCTTGTGCAAGGCCGCTGCGGTGAGATCAAGCAGCCAGGAACTGATCACGCTGCCGCGCCTCCAGACCTCCGCGATTTCCGCCAGATTCAAATCAAACTGATAGTACTTCGGGTCGCGCAACGGAGTGGTTTCGGCATTAATCTCTTCTTTGTTTTTGCCCACATCGGCGTGGCGCATGATGTTCAGGCCTTCCGCGTAAGCAGCCATTAAGCCGTACTCGATGCCGTTGTGAACCATCTTCACAAAGTGCCCGGCGCCGTGCGGACCACAATGCAAGTAGCCCTGCTCAGCAGTGCCTGAACCCTTCTTGCGACCAGGTGTAGGCAGCGCAGCGTCGTATCCTGGCGCCAAAGCCACGAAAATTGGGTCCAGATGTTTAACCACATCAGGTTCGCCGCCGATCATCAGACAGTAACCTCGCTCGAGACCCCACACGCCGCCGCTGGTTCCGGCATCGACATAGTGAATGCCGAGTGGCTTAAGACGCTCGGCGCGGTCGATGTCATCGCGATAATAGGAATTGCCTCCGTCGATGAGAATGTCTCCCGATTCAAGGCGCTTTGCCAGTTCGTCCTCCACCGAATCCACCACGCCGGCGGGCACCATCAGCCACACCGCGCGCGGCTTCGTCAGCTTGCGGACGAAGTCGTCAAGGGACGTTGTACCGGCCGCGCCAGCTTGGGCAAGCTCTTTCACCGAGGCCGCCTGCGAGTCAAACACCACGCATTCGTGGCCGTGGGCCAGCAGACGTTTCACCATGTTTGAGCCCATCCGGCCCAGGCCGATCAAGCCAAGCTGCATAAGGTCCTCCTCATCATAGATGCGTCTGAATTCGCCACGGTGGCAGGCTTATCTTCGTGGCGCAGGCTGGCGGAAAACTCAGTCCGCGATTACTCTCGTGGAGCCGCTCCTTGCCTTAAGTTCTTCGAGTTCCTTCTGCAGGCGGCGTTGCCGGCGTGACAGGCTCCAGGCGTACACCATAAAGATGATCCACACAAACGCGTAAGCGAGAAAGAGAAATATGTTGACCACAACACCCCTTAAAAGCAGTGACGAGTGGCTAGTGGCTAGTGTTGGCAACTACCGGGAGACGA
>JASHYZ010000595.1 GCA_030042795.1 Terriglobia bacterium
CTCGCGGCAATTGTTCCTCAACGGCGTCTTCGCGCAAGGGATCGGCTACCCCACGGTGGCCAAGGGCAGTGCCCGCATCCGCACCATCGTAACCGCCACTCACACCGAAGCTGAACTTTCCAAGGCGCTTGACATCATGAAGGGCGTGGCGACAGAACTCAAAATCATTTGAGGCCCGCCACAACCGTTCCTCATAACGGGCGCTGACAGGGAGCCTGCGGCACGTGTATTCTCCCCCTTATGAAACTTGCCAGAGTGATTTTTGCGCTTGCCGGAGTGTAGGGTCTCGCTCTGGTGCTGCCGATGTACTTTGAGCGGGTGCGATTCGAGCGCGCGTAGCACTCGCGGCCCGCACCGTCCGGCGTTTCGAGAAATTCGCCGAGACTGGAGAGGATAGGTAGGCTCTAAAGCTTGTCGATTTTGGCAGCCAGGATGAAGTCATTCTCGGTGAGGCCTCCCGCCGAGTGCGTCCACAGCGTGACCTCAACCCTTCCCCAACTGAGCGCGATATCAGGATGGTGACCCTCGGCGTCAGCGATCTCTCCGACGCGGTTTACAAACACTAAAGCGCTATGGAAGTCCGGAAACTTGAAGGACCTGGCGAGGTGGTGACCTGATATCACCTCCCACCCGCCAATCTGGCTACGAAGGGCCGCCACCTCCGCCGCGCTAAGAGCAGCCGCACCGCCTTCGCACGGGACGCAGTGACGCCCGGCAAGATTCGTCACCGTGCTTCGATCACCCGAGGTTGGCTGCGCGCCGGCCACAGTCGCTTCCGAATTTCTGCAGATTACAAACGTAAATGGTTGCGCGTTACGATGAAGTTCCGAAGCCCGCTCCCTGAAGGAACGTCGAGAGGGCACGCCCTCAAACTACTCGGCCTCACCGTTGTGCGAACGGCTGTCCCCCGAGCCGTTCTTGGCATCGCTTTGCTTGTACAGGTAGCGGATGCAGGACTTGAAGATCAGCAGGTTAGGCTCATTGAGACGATGAACCTTGATACAGCTCTTGTCATACCATTCAATCACGCCACGAATGGTTTCGCCGCTATCGAGCACCACCACCATGGGGGTGCGGGCCTGCATCTGCTTTACGTAGTAAAAGCTCTCGGCGTTCGTCTGGTCGGGAGGCGTCGGCTTGCGCCGTTGCATGCGGCCAGCCGACATCTGCTCCTGGATATCTGACAGACTGGGGCGGATCAGTTTGCGGTTTACGCTCACGAGCTCCTTCATGGTTAATCCCTCAGACCGGGGTAAACCCGCGTTTGAAATTATCTACAAGTTTGCCGGAGGCACCCATTTACGTGCTGGCCACCTCCTCCGTGCGTCTCCAAGTAGATCAACGACCTAAGTGAAGATTGAACCTAACAGGTAATCTAGCATGGCATCCGCGCAAGGCGCAATACCATTCGCCAAGCCGATAGTGGGCCAATTTGAAGTGGCACGGGCGTCTCACCCGTGAAATCTCACGGCCAAGATGGCCGTGCCACTTCAAATTGCGTACCACCCGCCAGGCCAGGCGGTTCAAGCGGACTGAGGCCCGCCCGAAGTGTAGAAGTCGCGCCAGTCAACGCACTCCGAATCCAGTCCCTCCGACCGATCATTCAACGCCGCCGGCGCGATTCTTAAGAGGCTGGCCACGGCCAGAGTCTTGTTGACTGCGGCTGTGCGCTACGACAACCCGATCACCTGACCCGTCTGTGGGTCAATGTCAATCTCATAGTAAACCGGCCGAGTCGGCAGGCCCGGCATCGTGCTCATGGCGCCGAGCAACGGATAGAGGAAGCCGGCTCCCACGCTGGCGCGAACGTCCCGCACCGGCACTACAAACCCCGTAGGCACACCCTTCAGCTCGGGATCGTGGCTCAGGCTGAGATGGGTTTTGGCCATGCAAATGGGTAACCGGTCAAATCCGCACTGCGTGTAGAGCGCGATCTTCCGTTCTGCCTCAGGTAGGTACTCCACGCCGGAGCCGCCGTACATTTTGCGAACGATGATTGCGATTTTATCCTTAATGCTGGCGTCGAGCGGATAAAGAAACTCAAAATGGCTGCCTTTTTGGCACGCCGAAACCACAGCTTCAGCCAGCTCCACCGCGCCCGCACCGCCTTCAGTCCAATGATTGGTCATCACAGCGTTCTCGGCGCCCGCCGAAAGTGAGTAACTTCGCACAAGCTCAATCTCTGCCGGCGTGTCATTCTTGAACCGGTTGATCGCCACCACCACAGGAATGCCGTGGCGCCGCACGTTCTCAATCATCTTTCCGAGATTTGCACAGCCGCGCTCCACCAGCTCGATGTTCTCTTCGGTGTAGGCGGAGGGCAACGGGCGCCCGGCCACCACCTTGGGGCCGCCGCCGTGCATCTTGAGTGCGCGGATGGTTGCCACCAGCACGGCGCAGTCCGGCGCTAAGCCGCTGGTGCGGCACTTGATGTTGCAGAACTTCTCGAACCCGATGTCGGCGCCGAAGCCCGCTTCGGTCAGCACGTACCCGTCAGGACCCGCCAGTTTGAGTGCGATTTGGTCCGCGACGATGGATGAATTGCCGTGGGCGATGTTGGCGAAGGGCCCTGCGTGCACGAAGGCGGGCGTTCCCTCGAGTGTTTGCATGAGGTTGGGCATCAGCGCATCTTTCATGAGAACCGCAAGCGCGCCGCCCACTCCCAGGTCGTCCGCGATGACCGGCGTGCCCGCGCGGTCTGTGCCGATCACCATTCGCCCCAGGCGCTCGCGCAGATCCCGCAAATCCGTGCTCAGCGCGAGCACCGCCATAATCTCGCTGGCCACCGCAATGTCGAAGCCAGTTACCCGTGTCAGTCCTTTTTCCTCGGGGCCTTGGCCGATCGTCACTTGGCGCAGCAAACGGTCACTGGTGTCGAGAACTCGCCGCCAAGTGACGCTTTCAGGCTCGATATCCAGGCGCGCGAAACGCCGGCGATCCTGCGGCGTCAGTTGATTGGGGTCCGTCCCGCAAATGCCTAGCTTGCGCAGCCGGCGCAGCATCACGTCCGAGAAGCGGCGGCTCCCGTCCCTGGCGAGGGGGCATAGCCTGTCAAACAGCATCTCGTCTGACGGCGTGGTTCGCTCATGGAAGATGCGCGCGTCAATGGCAGCAGCCAGCAAGTTGTTGGCGGCGGTGATGGCGTGAATGTCGCCCGTGAGATGGAGGTTGAAATCCTCCATGGGGATGATCTGGCTATATCCGCCGCCGGCCGCCCCGCCCTTGATTCCAAACGTCGGTCCCTGGCTGGGCTGCCGGATGCACGTGAACACCTTCTTGCCGAGATGGGCGCCCAGCGCCTGGCTGAGTCCCACGGTGGTGGTGGTTTTGCCTTCGCCCAGCGGGGTTGGAGTGATGGCTGTAACCACCACGTACTTTCCGCTCGAAACCTGCCGCAGGCGATCTCGAACCGAGAGGTGAACCTTGGCTTTGGTCTTGCCATAGAGTTCTAGCTCTTCCGGCAGAATGCCCGCTTCCGCAGCGATCCGGTCGATGGGCAGCGGCGTTACAGACTGGGAGATCTCAATGTCTGGCGGAACGATGGCAGGGACTGGCCCAAGCTTGTGAGAGCTCATAGTGCTCATCATACATCCTCCCCCGCTTTGCACCTCAAACAGGGCCGTGGGTTTGGTATGCGGCGCATGTTCCGCTCTACCACCGGCAGAATGCGGTCACACTCATCCGCAATGCTCGCGACCGAAGGCCCAGCGAAGCAGTTATCCCCGTGACGCCTCTAACAGCTTGTTGAAAACCCTTGCGGAACCGTGTGATTCCGAGCCCGTTCGCTTCTCCGCTGCGAACGGTTCCTTCGCGTTGCTCAGGACAGGCTCTGAGCGCAGCGAAGGTACACTTCGCGAGGAATCTCGCCCTGAAACTAAAGGAAAGACGAGATTCCTCGTCGCCTACAGCTCATCAGGAATGACAGTTTCGGCGAGTTTTTCAACGAACTGCTAAACCATCTTAATTTTTCAACAACCCCTTGGCTTCGTTCGGTACGTTCGATTCACCACGCTTGGCCATTCGCTTGTTCTCATTTCCCCATAGGTTGGCCGGCAGGCGACGGAACACAGAGCCTGCTGATTCGCGTTCATCTACGTGAACCGGCGGCTATGGCTCCAACTGATGGGCCGCCTGACGGTGTCTTCTGGGCCCCGTGCAGGCCCGGCCGCGCGTTTCGCCGCGGCGGCCGTACTTACCCTCGCCCTGGGGATCGGCGCCAACACGATGATCTTCAGCGTCATCACTCACCGGCCCTCCCTCGCAGCACGAATCTTCTCTTTCACCTCGTTCCGGTACTCCCAGGCATCGCCGCGCGTTCGGAGAGTCCCGAATCGTCTAATGATCGCCTCTCTCTGGT
>JASHYZ010000596.1 GCA_030042795.1 Terriglobia bacterium
GCACCATCACTCTGACCGATAGCGACCCTGCCAGCCCACAAACCGTCAGTCTCAGCGGAACCGCTACCGCCGCTCCCACGGTAACCCTCTCGACGCATTCCTTGAGCTATGGGAGTCAGGTCGTCGGGACCGGCAGCACTCCACAAACCATCACACTGACCAACACCGGCACGGTGACGCTGATTATCTCGAACATCGCCATTACCGGCGACACCAGCTCTGCGTTTGCTCAAACCAACAACTGTGGCAGCAGCCTGAGTGTCAGCTCTCTATGCACGTTCACTGTGACTTTCACGCCTGCAACCACTGGCTCCATGACCGCAGCGCTAACCATCACCGATAACACAACGACTGGCAGCCAGACGGTGAACCTAAGCGGTAACGGCACGACGGCGGTGTCTTTGTCCCGGAAGTCCATCAGCTTTTCGAGCCGGGAGGTTGGAACCACCAGCAGCGCACAGACCATTACTTTGACGAACCTGGGGAATGCTCTTACGATTCAGAGCATCTCGATTACGGGAGCCGATCCGGGAGACTTTGCCCAAACAAATACGTGCCCCGCGAGCCTGGCGGCGGGGGCGAGTTGTACGATCAGCGTGACGTTCACGCCCGCCGCAGGCGGCACGCGGTCGGCTAGCGTAACCATCAGTGACTCCGACCCCACAAGTCCTCAAGCCGTCAGCCTCAGCGGAACCGGAACCACGAGCCCTGATGCGACCCTCTCGACTCACTCCTTGAGTTTTGGGAGTCAAGTGGTTGGGACCACGAGCACGCCTCAAACCGTAACCTTAACCAACACCGGCACTGGGACGTTAAGTATCTCCAGCATCGCCATTACCGGAACAAACCCCTCCTACTTCGCGGAGTCCAACAACTGCGGCAGCAGTTTGGCCGCAGGGGCCTTGTGCACCTTCACCGTGACTTTTACGCCCGCAACAACCAGTTCCATGAGCGCAGCTTTGACTGTCACAGACAACTCCGGCACCGGCACTCAGACCATCAGCCTAAGGGGCAACGGCAAGACTGCCGTTTCGCTATCGCGGATCTCAATTAACTTTTCGAGTCACAAGGTGGGAACCACAAGCGGCACACAAGCCATTACGCTGACGAACTTGGGGAACACGCTCGCCCTTTACAGCATCTCGATCACAGGAACCAATCCGGGAGATTTCGCGCAAACCAATAACTGCGGTTCAAGCGTTGCGGCCGGCGCGAGCTGTACGATTAGCGTGACGTTCACCCCCACCGCAACCGGGACTCGATCGGCGAGCGTCACCCTTAGCGATTCCGATCCCACCAGTCCCCAAAACGTCAGTCTGAGTGGGACGGGCACGTAGAACCTAATGAGGTGAAGCAATCGACTTTGCCGTCTACCCAGCGTGGACCCCCGCTTCCGCGGGGGTGACGCCGGTGGATTCTCGCAGCTCCATTCCAACACGGTCATTCCCGCGCAAGCGGGAATCCACGGGCTATTCCGCGCACTGGTTTGGGCGGCCTCACGGCCTTCTCTTTTCGCCTATCAGTAATACAGCTTCAAGGCGAACTGAATCTGCCGCGGGTCATTGAATGGGAAGCGCGTTGACCCGATCTCGCCGAAGGCGGTGTTGAGAAAATCCGTTGACCCCGGGATGGCGATTACGCCGTTGCCGCCAAATCCGGGGGCATTGAAGGTCGGGTGATTCAAGATGTTGAAGAACTCGCTGCGGAACTCCAAGCGGAACCGCTCCGTCAACTGGAAGTGCTTGAAGAGCGAAAAATCCAATCGGCCGATGGCCGGTCCCGAAACCTGGGAAGCCGTTCCACCGAGTAAAGCCAGACCCGTGAGACCCGGAACACAGACTGAGGGCTGTATAAACGCTGGCGGCGGGCACGGTTGGGTGAAAGCCGCCGAGTTCAGGAAATGATCCGGCGCTCCCGAACCGTGCCGGTTTTCTCCCGGAATGGTGAAGTCGTAGCATCCGACGCCGGCCGCCGGACCATCGTCGCAAGAAAGCGTGATGGGTTGGCCGCCCTCGATAGTGGCAATCCATTGCGTGCTCCACCCGCCGATCAAGGCGTTCACTGGTCGGCTGGCATCGCCCAGCAACGCCTTGCCTTTACCGAAGGGAAGTTCGTATCCGCCGCTGAAGTGGACGACGTGCCGGATGTCGAAGTCGCAGTCCCCGTAATCATACTTAATCCCCGCGCCCGGAACGTCTACAGCCCGATATGCGCCAATGGCGGTACCGTTGAGAAGATCGCCCGCGTCGCTTCGGCACCGCGAATAGGTGTATGTCGTCAGGAGGTTTAAACCGTTTGCATAGCGCTTCTCAAGGGTTGTCTGAAGACCGTTGTAGTAACTGTCGCCATCCGTTGTCTGATAAGTCTGGCCGGTTGAAAAGTCCGGGAATGGAACGTAACTGATGTTGCCTGGATTTTGGCCCGGACAACTCGGAGCCTCGAGACAGGTGTTCGGAGGCAGGATTTGAGATACATTGTTTGATCCCTTAAAGAGCTCCAGGTGGTGCGTGGAGTTCCCGACGTAACCCATGGTGAGGGTGAGGGTGGGAGTGAAAGCGTACTCAAACGTCAGGTTCCAACCCTCGGAGTAGGGCGTCTGAAAATTATACTGAAGGCCCGTCATTTCGACGCCGAACCCGGGGACCAAGCTCGGATCGAGCGGTGTGCACGCGAAACCGAGCTCGAAAGTGTACGCGCTGGCACAGCCCGCCGGCGCGTTAGCAAGCCCGGGGACTGTAATGGGTGTATTTGAGTTAGGGCTGAACAACCCGAAGTCAAACTCATAAGGAAAGCTATTGCCCTGGTTGTTTCCGTTTTGAACTTCAAAGCCGCCGAAAAAGACGCCAAATCCACCCCGCGCCACCAGCTTGGGCGAGACTTGGTAGGCAAAGCCAAACCGGGGGGCGAAGTTCAGATTTTGCGCATCGCCAAGCTCGGGCTTGTTCTTTACAAAGTTCAGATTGATTCCGTCTGTTGCCAGCGCTGCGGTGAAGCCGCTGGGAGCCACGCTTGGGCTGAACGAAGCCCAAAGACTCTCGTTCTTTTGTGAATCAGGCACCAGATACTGCGCGCAGCCGGCGTTGGCAGACGGAGGAAAGCATGGAGTACCGGGCACGAAATTGGCTTGTCGGCCGTGAACTTCGTCGGGCAGTCCAAAGTGCTCCCAGCGCAGGCCGAGATTCAGCGTCAATTTGGGCCTTATTTTCCAGTCGTCCTGAAAGTAGGTACCATAATAGTTATGCACGTCATCCACGAGTGCGATATTGGAAGTGGTCACGGCATCGGCGCCGCCGACAAAATTGATTCCCCCGGCCCCTGCGGGCAAAATGGATGCAACAGGGGTCAGGAGGAGTTGGGCGACTCCTGTATTGTCTCCCCCCGTATAAGTCCCACCGTAGTCAAAATCACCGTGGGACGCGACGGGTTGCAGGAAAGAGAACTTGATGTGCTGGAACTCGAAACCCATCTTGAGGGAATGTTTCCCATAGATCTTGCTCAAGTTGTCCGTCGCCTGGATGGTGCCGTTGACTTCATCCGACGGCAGGAATTCATTCGTCCCCAGCGTGTTTAAGCCGCCGATGGTAAACGCCGGCAAGCCGCCATTTTCCGCGACTTGTGGAACGTCTTGAATTCCAAACATCGCGGGAATCCCGAGCGTGTTGCCCTCGGGGTCGTAACGTGTCGTATGGATGTAGGTGACTCCTATCCGCGCCTCGTTCACCATACTGGGCGAGATGCTCCGTGTCCAGCCCAAAACGCTTTGCTCGGATAGGGCAGTCTGAGTTCCCTGCTGGAAAGCGCCACCATCGGCAATCCCTCCGAAAGGACCCGGGATAAACTGGGGGTCATTCACGTAGCTGAAGCGGCCAAAAAGCTGGTTTTTGTCGTTTGCCGTATAGTCGCCTCGGGTGTCGAAGGCGTCGCGGGTCTCGCTCAGATTCGGGTTGGTGGTCTGGTTGTTGACAATACCCGCCCTTTGCGCCGCGGGATAAAGTTCAAGAAGCTTGATTGCGTTAGGGTCCAGCCGGCCGGCGGGAAGCTGATTCAGCATGCATGAGGTGACACTCGGGCAAGCATTTGTAAAGTTCTTCATGCCTCCTACCGGGGTCGTTCCGTTAGGCCCATAAAATGGGTCGCTGATATAGCTGATTGTGGTTCCGGTCGGTACTCCTTGCGAGGCGCACGTCGGAGTGGCGAGGCCTGTCACTGGGTCGGCGCCCCCGCAGACTACAGGGCGCGTGGTGGCAGGATCAAAAACCGTTCCATAGGGAAACGTTCTTCCCAACACGTCCGTGTTTGTAACGTTGCCCGTTTGATCTGTAACAAGCTCGGCCAAATTGGTGAATCCGCTGTTTCGCTCGAGGTCTGTGGGGACCGAATTTGTGAAGACGCTGCCTTGCCGCCTGCGCAAACCTTCGTAGTCGCCGAAGAAAAACAGCTTGTTTCGGCCGTTGATCACATGGGGAATCACCACCGGCCCGCCAACCGTGAAGCCAAATTGGTTCAGCCGGAACTCGCCCTTTTGAATCCCTCCCTGGTCCTCGAAAAAGTCGGCCGCATCCAGCTTGTCGTTCCGGAAGAATTCCCAGAAGTCACCATGAAGCTGGTTGGTGCCGGATTTGATGGTAGCGTTGAGGATGGCCCCGCCCGCGCGTCCCTGCTCGGCGCTGTAATCGCTGGTCTGAACTTTGAACTCCTGAATGGCGTCCACAGGGGGCAGCACAACAAAATTCGTGCCGTTCAAAAAGTCGATGGTGTTCGAGTTGTTATCAATGCCATCCAAAAGGTAGTTGTTTTGGGCGGGCCGCTCTCCGTTGGCTGAGAAAGCGCCCGAGGCAGCGTTGCCGCGTGTGTCGGCCTGTGGTGTATTGACTCCCGCCACGATTTGGGCGAGAAAGGTGAAGTTCCGTCCGTTCAGTGGAAGATTGTTAACTTCGCGCGCGCCCACCACTTGGCCCACCGAGGCCTCTTGCGTTTGGAGTGCTGGAGGCGCGCCCGTCACTTGGACGGTTTGCGTGAGCTGGCCTGGAAGCAGCGTCAAGTCCACCACCGCCTGTTGCTGCACGTCGACGTGGACGTTCTCTTGCTCGATCTTTCGGAAGCCCTCCCGTTCGGCGGCCACTAAGTAGGTTCCGATCTTGACCGGGCGGAACTCGTACGTGCCGTCCGCTCGAGTAACAGCAGTGATCGAAATGGCGGTGGCAACGTTCGTGATTGTGACCCTTGCACCGGGGACTACAGCCCCGCTCTGATCCTTGATAGTGCCCAAGATCGCGCCAGTGTCAACTTGGCCCAAGAGAAACGGGGACGGTAGAAGGATGGCAAACAGAACCAGGAAGCAATGCGTCCTCTTCATCGGAACCCTCCTGCAGATGTTGTCCGGACTGCCCGGTAGCTGGATCACTCCCGCCCATTAGAACACCTAGTAGAAGCGCACTATGCGCCACAGCAAGCCCTCTTGTCAAGGCTCTGGAAGTCATTAATGCACTGTCTGTAAATTGCCGGGCAGACTAAAGATGTGAGCTAGTGCTTGATTGCAGGAATTCGTGATTCTATTGGCTGGGCGCCAGAAGAGCGGGGCTTCAGAGTCTGTGTGAGAACTTGTGGATTCCCGCTCCCGCTTTCGCGAGGAAAAGACTCGCGGGAATGACGAAGTCGGAATAGGACGTCTAAGTCCAACACTGTCACCCCCGCGAAGGCGGGGGTCCATCCTGGACAATCGCCAAGCGCGAGTTCTCACACAGGGTCGAAAAACGGCTCTCCTCGCCTTGTAGGGTCGGGGCTTGCCCTGGCCAAGGCCGACCCAAGGGTCGGCCCTACCAACCCGCCCGACAGAAAAGGACAGTTTTCATAGGCTTTCGCGGAACGTAGACCCTAAAGGACAGGCTCTACAGCCCTTGAAGCAACGCGACTTCAGGGCCTAAAGGCCCTTTCAAGCCTTCGTCGGACGCCGGCGGGTCTGAAGCCCCGCCCTTCGCGGATCACCGCCGCCTGCTCAAATGGTGGCAGCGTGCACGATGTGGCCGCCTTTTTCGGGAGCGGCGGTGGCTCGGCTGGGAAAGTAGGTTGAGGCAATCTGGCGAGGCCCCAGGTCTTCAATCTTACGAAATCCGAAGCCCAGCAGCTTGACGCGAAGCGGATCAGCCTCAAAATAGTTCAGCCAAGCCTCGCCCAATTCCGCCACACGCGCGGCCCGCTGGTCATGACTTGCACGCATCTCCGGCAATAAAGACGCTGGAGGATCGCCGTAGTCGAACACAACGTGTGCGCCATTAGGGAGACCCGCGATGAATCGAAGCGTAGACCATATGGCTTCTTCACTGAGGTAAGGCACGCATCCGAGCCAGGTGAAAAAGGTCTGTAGCGCGGGATCAAAGTTCGCGGCTGCCAGACCCTCCGCCAAGGTCTGCCGCTCGAAATCGATCGGAGCAAAGGTCAACGCCGGCGGCACAGCGATATCAGCCTCGGCCAAGCGCTGGCGTTTCCAAGCCTGCGTGGCGGGATGATCCACTTCCAAGATTCGAAGACGCTCTCGCAACGCTCCACGATAAGCATAGGTGTCGAGGCCCGCGCCAAGCACCACTAACTGAGAGGCGCCGTGTTCCACGGCCGCGGTCAGCGCGTCCTCCGCAAAGCGCGTTCGGGCAGCGATGAAGATTCGCATGCCTCGTCCGGACGGATGCTGTTCGGCTCTCTGGGCGACAGTTTCAGCATCCTCACCCAGGATGCGCAGGGCAAGGTGATCTGTGAAGATGCTGCCGCGTTCCAGCACTTGGTGAGCCGCGCGGTGAAACGCTGCCGCGCGAGCCGTCCGGCTTGGAACCCCATCTTCCATCCGCTTCGAGTCTACGAAAGGTCAGAGCCTGTAGAACACTGCTGAAGCCGCACGCCCTTGTTCCCCATGTCACTAGCGGCCACTTTCTCCTCGCGCCGCGAAGATTTTCGTCTTGTGATTGAATGCAGCTCGCAACCTCTCCGTGCCCTCTGTGGCCAAAAGCCTTCAACACTGAGGCCGCAGAGTCTCTGTGAACTCCGTGTTACTAACGTCCACTTTCTTCTCGGGCCGCGAAGATTTTGCAAGACGGCTTCGGCTCAGAATTGACTTCTCGACACGCAAGAACAGCGCACCACAGAGGGCACAGAGAACACGGAGAAAACCTCTGTGACCTCAGTGATCTCTGTGGTGAGCTTTTCTTTTGGTTGCGGCCTTAGGTCGCGCCAGGTTCATCGACTGGAGCTCAGTTAGGCCAGGCATTTGTTCGTGTCCGAACTCGGCCGCCTGTGCGTGCATCGGCTGCGTGGCTCAAATGCACCAACGGCGGTGGATT
>JASHYZ010000597.1 GCA_030042795.1 Terriglobia bacterium
AAAATTTTGAAATTTTTTTTCGCCTACCCTGGAATGTTGTTGATAATAAAGGATCGCAAATGAGAAAAATGGGACAAATGAGACTACCCTGGAATGTTATAGAAAACAAAGCTGGTTAACTCGTTTTATCCTGGAATGTTATAGATAAACAAGGTACTTAGCTAGATTTTTGGGGGTTGATCCCCAGCTTAACAACCTTTTATAAGGAGCCAAAACTCATGATGCCAATGCCACGCATATCGAGACGGGACCACCTTCGCTGGCTCGGAGTGGGCGCCGGGACGATAGCGGCTAGTGCCCTGCCATCTTTTGCCCTTCGTGCTCAGGAACCCGAGGCACCGGAAAGCCAGGAAGTGATCGCTGACCGCCAGCGCCGCATGCAATGGTGGCACCAGGCGAAGTTCGGGATGTTCATCCATTGGGGCCTTTACAGCGTCTATGGCCACCACGAGTGGGCGATGGAGGAGGAAGGCATTCCCGTGGCCGAGTATGAGCAGTTGGCCAAGCAGTTTAAGCCCAGGCCCAACGCCGCGCGCGCCTGGGCCAGGCTTGCCAAGCAGGCCGGCCAGAAATACATGGTGATGACCACCAAGCATCACGAGGGCTTCTGTAATTGGGACACCAAGCTTACCAACTATAACGCTGCCCAGCAGGGACCAGGACGCGATCTGGTGGCCGAGTACGTGGAAGCGGTCCGCGGCGAGGGCCTGCGCGTGGGCTTCTACTACTCCCTGATGGACTGGCACCATCCGGATGGCGCCCGTTGCGCTACGGACGAAGCGGCGCGCCAGCGATTTGTGGAATACACGCACGGCCTGATTCGCGAGCTGCTCAGCAACTACGGCAAAATCGACGTGTTGTGGTATGACGTGGATTGGCCGCTCGACGTCAAGGGCTGGGAATCCGAAAAGATGAACGAAATGGTGTTCAAGCTCCAGCCCGACATCATCGTCAACAATCGCAACGGCCTGCCCGGCGATTTTTCCACGCCGGAGCAGCACATCACCGCTTCCAAAGAAGGCCGCGCCTGGGAAAGCTGCATGACCATGAATGACAGTTGGGGTTATCAGCGCGCCGACGATAACTGGAAGAGCGCGAAAACCCTGGTGCGAAACGTGATCGAGTGCGCGCAAGGCGGCGGCAACTATCTGCTGAACATCGGTCCCAAGGGCGACGGCACAATTCCCATGGAATCCGTGGAAAGACTCTCGGCAGTGGGCGAGTGGATGGACGATCACGGCGCCACAATTTATGAGGCGGAGCGCTCGCAGGTGCGCAGCTCCGTGATGGCCGGCTTCACGCGCAAGGGGAACACGCTCTATGTGCACGTCCACAACTGGCCGGGCAGCACGGTGGCGGTGGGCGGCTTGAAGACGAAGGCTACTTCAGCGAAATTTCTTACCACCGAGCAGAACGTGGAATTCAAACAGGAAGAATTCCGGGTGCAGTTCACCGGACTGCCCGAGCTGGCTCCGGAACAGCCTGCGACCACGATTGCGGTGGAGTTCGACGGCGAGCCGGTGCAGGATAATACCTGGACGCGCCGGGAGCGCCCGCGCCGCGGGGTGGGGGTGTAGCGGGTATAGAACCTCGGGCGAGAGCATTGAACATTAGGCTACATAGATATATTCTTCAGATAGTCTACACGCCACCACGAGGCATTTCCCGGCTGCGTCATCCCGAGCGCAGCAAGGAATCTCGCTCTGAGAACAAAGGGGTTACGAGATTCCTCGTCGCTCACGGTTCCTCGGAATGACAAGTCGGGTGGGTCCGTGTTTGACCCGCTGACAACAGTCTCTCCTCTCTCGAGCTCACGCCCGTGGCATAATCGAGCTATTGTGAATCGGGCTCTCCAGGGTTTGGCTACATTCCCCGTCGTTCTCCGTCGGTTCTCCACGGTGTTGGTGTCTTACGGCATTCTGTGCTTGGCCATCACGCCGTTCGCATCGGGGCTTCCAAGCGCACGCAGCGCACAAGCAGGGAAGGCCGATGATCTGCGGCCTGCTGCATTGCTACCGGAAGGCTGCAAGCCCGGCGCCCAGGCCGATTCCAGAGTTAACGAGGTATGGGACGCCGTCAGCTCCCACCCAACCGCCAATGGCTACAGCGATCTCGGTGCTGTCTACGCCGGAGCGGGCGAGGGGAACTGCGCTGTATCTGCCTTCGAGCTGGCTCTGCGGATCGATCCCACTTTTTGGGAAGCGCATTACAACCTGGCTCTCGCGCTGCTTCAGCAGGGCAAGCACGCAGACGCGGAAGAGGAGCTTCGCAGGGCCGTTGCGCAAAGGCCGGGCGCCTTTGCCGCGCACAACGCTCTGGGGACGCTTCTTCAGGATGACGGTGACTTAGAGGGCGCCGCGAGCGAGTTCAAGGCGGCCATTGCAGCCAATCCGAAATTTCCTTTCCCGTATTACAACCTCGCCCAGGTGTTTTCCGCCGAAAAGCGCTACGACTCGGCCATCTACTATCTCAAACAAGGCTTGGCGAAATCGCCGCCCGCTTCGCTCGCCGCCGACATGAGCCTCGCGCTCGCCATCGCCTACTCAGAAGATAACAACTACAGCGAGGCTGTTTCTCTCTTTCACAAGCTCGTTGCCGCCCAACCCGAGTCTGCCGAATTGCGTTTCAATCTGGCCACGGCCCTGGCGCGCAACCAAAAATACGATGCGGCCGTTCGGGAGTATCAAGAGGTTTTGCGGATTGATCCTTCGAACGACCTCGCCCGGCTGTCGCTGGCCAAAGCTTACATGAAGCTGGACCAGTTCGCTGCTGCGGTTCCCGTCCTCAAAGAGTACGTCCGCCGCAAGCCGCAGGACTCCGAAGGCTACGGCGTGCTAGGCCAGGCTTACAAGGGACTCGGTGAGTTTTCCGATGCGGAAGGCGCGCTGCGGCAGGCCGCCGCGCTCGATCCTTCGAGTTACGAAGCGCACTACAATCTGGGGTTCGTGCTGGCGCGAATGGGAAAGGTCGATGAGGCCGTGGCAGAGCTCGAAACGGCCAAGAGGCTGAACCCGAACGCGTCCGAAGTGCTTTACGAGTTGGGCCTCGCCCTTTCCAGATCCAAGCAGCAAGCCGCCGCCACGCAGGAATTGCAGGCCTTCCAGGAGCTGAAGCAGAAGAACGATAAGGCAATTGATGCTGGCACTCTCAACAACAAGGCAAATCAACTGCTGCAGCAAGGAAACGTGCAAGCGGCCGCGGATGCGTATCGTGAGGCGTTGAAGCTCGATCCGGCCAACGCTAAGATGCACTACAACCTCTCGCTGGCGCTCGACAGACTCGGAGATGCCACGGCCGAACAGGCAGAACTCGAACGCGCGGTTCAACTCGACCCTAACCTTGCCACCGCGCACAATCAACTCGGCCTGCGCTACATGGAGATCGGTCGCGCGCCTGAGGCGGAGAAGGAATTCGAGGCGGCGATTGCCATCAGCCCGCAATACGTTGAGGCCAAGAGCAACCTGGGAGCGCTCTATGGGCGCGAGCACAGGGATGCTGATGCCATCGGTCTGTTACAACAGGCGGTGAAGGACGATCCCAATTACGCGCAGGCCTTTGTGAACCTGGGGCTGGTTTTGGCCGGCGAAGGAAAGCTGCCGGAGGCCGAACAACAGTTCCAGAATGCTCTTAAGGTCTCACCCGACCACATCGGGGCGACCAATGCACTCGGAATGGTCGAGGCCAAGATGGGCAAGAATGAGGAAGCAATCGCCGCCTTCAAAAAGGCGGTGCGGCTTCAGCCAAATTCGGCGGACTGGGGGCAGGCGATCGCTGACCTCAAGGAGGCGCTCAAGGTGTGCGGTCAGTGCTCCGAGAACGCGGCACTGCATCGCGATCTCGGGCTGATTTATTGCCGTAAAGGCGACGTGGAAAACGGTAGGCGCGAGCTGAAGGCCGCCTTGGAGTTGAAGCCGGACGATGCCGACGCGCGGAAGGCGATCAACATCCTTGACGGCCTCAACAAAGGGCCATCAGCATCGCCTTGAGTTACCGCTCACTGAAGAACTCACCAAAACTGTCATTCCGAGGAGCCGAAGACGACGAGGAATCTCGCAGTGGCTCCACGAGTACCTCTGAGCTTCTCAACGGAATCAGGCGAGGCTCACCTTAAAGACCACGGCATAGTCGGAAGCGGGCTTCTGCCGGGGTTGCTCGATACGAAGGCCCTGCGACGAGTGTTTGAACCGGACTTTCTCCGGCGAGCCTAACAACTCCACGTGCTCCACTTTTCCTGCATGATTCGCCGCCGCGCCGAACGAGCTCAGGACCACCGCCTGCTCGGGCCAACCGAGGACAATGGCGTAGACCACCGTGCCGGCCTTGTTGCGCGTATAGCGGATATCGGTTGGCCCTAGCTGCCCGACGGATTCGCCCTGGAACGAGCCGGCCTTGATCATGTGCGGGCCTTCGCCGAACACGGTCCAGGGCCGCGTGGCGTAAATGGCTTCGCCATTCACTTTGAACCATGCGCCAATCTGCTCTAAAATGTGACGCTCCTTGGAATCAATCGTGCCATCGGGCTTGCCCGGAATGTTGAGCAGGAAAGTGCCGTTCTTGCTTACCGTATCAACCATCCAATGGATCACTTGGCGCGGCGGCATGTAGCCGCCGTATTCGCCCGCCTTGTCGAACAAAGCGCGCTGGTAATGCCAATCCCCGATGCAGGTTTCGGACTGCCAGGGATGGGGCAGGGTTTCTGAGGCAAGACCACGCTCGATATCCGCCACCACTGATTTGGCAAGATTTGGCGGAACCTCTTTGATGTTGATCACGCCTTGCAACTTTCCGGCGTTGGCCGCCAGATTGCGGTTGTAATAATAGGCGCACACACACATTCCGCCCCAGCCAAGAGGGAGTAGCCCGTTGTCGAAATAGACGAGATCTGGGCTGTGCTGGTCCACCAGGTCGCGGGTGCGATCGTAGAAGTCTTTGACGTAGGAAATATCGGGCAGCGCATCGGGCGGATGCTTGGGCGCATAGAGCCGTTGTGGGTCGAGGTCTTCCCACCACTGGCCGCGCCCCTCGGCGAGCGTCAATTGGCCGTCGTAAGCGCGGCCGGCCAAAGAACCAGAAGCGTCTGAGCCGTGGCTCGGTTGGAACCACCACCAGTTGCGCGCTTGATGCACAGTTACGCCAAAACGCAGATTGCGCTTGCGCGCTTCCGCCGCCCAGGTTCCGATCACATCGCGGTGCGGGCCATGACTGACGGCGTTCCAAGGGTGGTGCTTGGAGTTCCAGGTGTCGAAGCCGTCATGATGATTGGCAAGCGCTACATAAAATTTGGCGCCGGCGCTCACGTACAAATCCATGAGCTCGGAGGGCTGCCAGTTCAGCAACGTCCATTGCGCGCACAGGTCCTTATAGCCGAAAAGCGTGGGCGAGCCGTAATGCGCCACCTGGAACTTGTTCTGGTCTGACCCTTGGATGTACATCCCGCGCGCATACCAGTCACCGTCTTCGGGCACGCACTGCGGGCTCCAGTGATTCCAGATGCCGAATTTGGCGTCGCGATACCATTCCGGACATTCGTACTGAAGCAACGACTCCCAGGTGGATTGGTACGGTCCGTCTCCCTCCAAACCCGGAATGGGGGAGGTCATGGGCACGCCGTCGTGTGAACCGCCCGGCACGGGCAGTTCGGGTGGCTCGCCCCATTCGGTAGGCTTCCAATCCTGGTCGTTCAAATGCTCTGCAACAATGCTTCCGTTCCGCAAAGCGTAAAAGACGCGCTCGTTTTCAGGCGTGGCGCAAAAGGCGGCATAATCCTTGGTGTACTGATTGAAGCCCGCCGCGCCCGCCGTGGCCTCTGTTTGGCCGGCAGTAGCTTTTGCATTGGACGGAAGGGAGAAACCAAACGTGGCCCTCCCGACGCCGGATATTGACAAGGCAGCCGATTGACCAGCGACTCCGGCGAGCATATGAATGAATCTTCTTCGCTGCATCTGTAGGGGTCCCCTTTCCACGTGCTTGCATTCGACTGGTCATTCTACACCCACAAAGGTCATACTGCGAAGTGTTCTGCCATTTTGGTAGGGGGTCAATTTGCGGCCTGAGATCAACCACCTGAGTCCTTGGCGACCTCTGTGCCCTCTGTGGTGCGCTTTTCTTTGCGCGCCGAGAGAAGTCGGTGTCCAAGCCGAAGTCGTTTTGCAAATTCTTCGCGGCACAAGAAGAAATTGGACGTTAGTAACACGGAGTTCACAGAGACTCTGTGGCCTCAGTGTTGAATGCTTTCAGGCACAGAGAACAGAGAACACGGAGATATCCAGATCTTCAGGCTTGAAGCAACCGCGCGGTTCCCACACTCGCGTGCTGAGGTCTCGGCACCCGGTCCATTGGCAACAAGTTCGCAACCGGGATTTTGGCAAAGGTTTTGAACCGTGCCAGAATAGCGTTCAACTTGGAGCGAGGTTCGTCATGCGAGACTTCCGCAGCCTGTCGGAACAGGAAATTCTGGCGCTTGCGATCTCCCTCGAAGAGGAAGACGAGCGCATTTACGCCGATTTTGCCGAGGGCATGCGCAAGGACTTTCCCGCCACCGCAGCCGTCTTGGATGGAATGCGCGAGGAAGAATCCGGCCATCGACGGAAGCTGATTGAACTCTATCAACAGAAATTCAGCAAGCACATTCCGCTGATTCGCCGGCAGGATGTTAAGGGCTTCGTACAGCGCCAGGCGGTGTGGCTCATTAAGCCGCTCGGCCTCGAGCGGTTGCGCAAGCAGGCCAGCGCCATCGAAGTGGAAACCCGCCACTTTTACGAAACCGCTGCCGCGCGGTGCCAGGACGCCAGCATCCGGCAACTTCTCGATGACCTTGCGCAGGAAGAGCGCTCCCACGCCACGCGCGCCCAGCAACTGGGTGAGGCAGAGCTCACGCCTGAGGCGCAAAGCGAGGAAGAGCAGGCCAAGCGGCGCTTGTTCATTCTTCAGGTGGTGCAACCAGGCCTCGCAGGACTGATGGATGGTTCCGTCTCCACGCTGGCCCCCGTCTTCGCCGCCGCCTTCGCCACGCATAACAGCCGGGACGCGTTCGCCGTAGGGCTGGCCGCCTCTATCGGCGCGGGTATCAGCATGGGCTTTGCAGAAGCGCTCTCCGACGATGGCGCCTTGACGGGGCGCGGTCACCCGTTGGGACGCGGCATCGTCGAGGGACTGATGACGACGCTGGGCGGCATCGGCCACACCCTTCCGTTCCTGATTGCGGATTTCAGAATTGCCATGGGAGTAGCAGGTGTCGTGGTTCTCGCCGAACTTCTCGCAATTGCGGGTGTCCGGAACCGTTACATGGGTACTCCCGCCTTTTCGGCGGCCGTCCAGGTGGTGGTGGGAGGGCTGCTGGTGCTGGCTACAGGGATACTGATTGGGAGCTCGTAACGAGATTCTCTTCCGGGACGGCGAGGGAATCCGACGAGCAATCCTTTGACTCCTGATTGGATCAAGAAGATCAAGGGCGCTGACCGGAGGCAAGCCGTCTCAGGGAAATTGGATAGCGGGCGAGTTCCATCTGCGAAAGGACCTTGCAGACTTCAGCGGCTCAGCCGCCACTTGCGATCAGTGGTTTGCGAGAGATCGAGCATGAAGGAGATTTGAGCTTTTCACACCATCGGCTCAAGGGGTATCCGATGAGTTCTATTTTCAATACACTACATTAGATTCAGCACACTACAACTTTCATTTGTAGTGTGCTAGCATTTTGTAGCATGATCCGCGAAGAACAAGCCCTGCTCGACTACGTGGAGTTAATCACGGGCGCACGTCCTCGGGTCGACGGCCCACCGCCGAATACGTCCACGATACCCCTTTTCCTGAGGGAGCATTACGAATTTGTCGAAATCGAGATATTCGGGCGAAAAGTCTCTCTTGCTTTCGAAAAAAACCAGCCCCGACAATTCTCCACCGGTGAATACGCACGCAACGCGGCAGCTCTGAAGGATCGGCTTGGGAAAGACATAGTTCTAGTCATACCGAAGCTGCCTTCGTACGTGCGGAACCGTCTAGTCCGGGAAGGTGTTCCATTCATCGTGCCGGGAGCTCAAATGTTCCTGCCGACGTTGATGATCGATCTGCGCGAACGCTTCTCCAAAGCGAAAACTCGACTAATGGAAAATTTATCGCCAGTTTCGCAGCTTGTGGTGATTTATCACATTCTAAGGGAGCCGGAAGCGAACATTCCCTTAGCGGTCTTAGGCAACACACTGCAGTACTCTCCGCAAGCCATAAGCCATGCGCAGCAAGAGCTTCAAACCGCCAAACTGTGTGAAGTGCGACGAGTGGGCCGGAAGGCTTTCTTGGATTTCGGACTGCAAAGCAAGGCGTTATGGAAAAGGGCGGAGCCTCTGATGACCAGCCCGGTGAGGCGGGCGCAGTGGGTACGTTGGGGACTTCCGCGCGCGCGCGCGGTGGTGGCGGGAACAACTGCATTGAGCCGAATGTCTATGCTCGCCGATGACGGGATCGCAACTTATGCCATGCGTGACCGCGCACTGGGGGCTGAACTTGAAGAGGGTGGCGTTCTCGGTTGCGGAGGCCCTGAGGAGGCGGATGCGCGAATGGAGTCTTGGAAATACGATCCCTGGGTACTCGCGGAAAACGGTGTGGCCGACCCTTGTTCGTTGTATCTGAGTCTTCGCGAATCCGGAGATGAGCGCGTACAGAAAGAGATTGAACTTCTGGTTGACAGGCTCCCACAATGATTCGTGGACTTGATCTTTTTCGTGAGCACTTCGCAGAGTATCGGAAAACATTCGTGCTTATCGGCGGCGTGGCCTGCCATGAGTGGCTATTCACGCAGGGCCTTGAGTTTCGCGCCACCAAGGACATAGATATCGTCCTTATCGTGGAAGCTGTGGACGCCGCGTTCGTGAAGCGATTCCGGGAGTTCATCGAAGC
>JASHYZ010000598.1 GCA_030042795.1 Terriglobia bacterium
GCATGATGACGTGCACGCCGATCGAGCCAGCCGAGCGACTGCTCGCGGCGCCCCGCCTCCAGTTACCTGGAAGAAACACTCGGAAGCCCTGTTTATAAGCCCCACAGTTGTGCCTGTCAAGGACCAGCGACGGTATTGTTGGATTCGACATCGGACGATGTTCCAGTCTCACGGTATTTCCCTCCTTTACTAGAATTAAATATGATGAATATCAAGCTAGCGCAGGTACCGATGAAGGCCCCTGCCGTGAAGGGACGAAACGCAATGGTTATTGTCGGCTGTCGTCACGAAAAGCGCACGTTTCGGCCCCTGCCTGGGCAATCTTGATATTCATCTTAAATATTAACACTATATAATTAACTAAATAATTATTTAATCCTGGCGTGCGAGTGTTATACAGATTGATTAAGAGGGATCTGCAGATTTTCGGCTAGTGGGTCACTTTGAATTCTCTCCAGCATTCCGTTACCGGTCATTCCCGCGCAAGCGGGAATCCAGGCTGTAGGGCGCGCTCTCCGATGCGGATTCCCGCCTCCGCGGGAATGACAAGGGGGGAACATGCCGAGAAAGAATTGAGACTGACCCACTACCGATTTTCGGGCCATTGGGTGAAAGTGATTCACCTACTCCCACCAGATTTCTCTTGACTTTGATAACGCTTTGGTGTATATACGATAAGTAAAGTCGAGGTGAGACGTGCTCCTGCTACTGAAACCAGGCAACACCCAACCGGCACGCAACCAAGCCGCCGCCGAAGCGCGCGGAGAT
The DNA here is from genome assembly GCA_030042795.1 of Terriglobia bacterium. Next base: position 769 of record JASHYZ010000598.1, read on the forward strand.
GCCGGCAAGAGGCCACGCCCGAAAATCGCGAAATGAAGGATGATCCCACGATCTCATTGATAACAAAGGACCGACTTTGGGAACCCACGATGTCTATGATAACAAAAGACATAATGCGGATATGCCAATATCTTCATGAAAACAAAGGTAGTTATAAGCGATCCGGTGTCGTCAAGCACCGTAATCGCGAGATAGTTGGTCAGTTTCAATTTTCTCTCGCCGCCATCTTGCCTGTCATTCCCGCGACGGCGGGAATCCACAAAAGAGATAGGCACTCCAGCCTCTGGATTCCAGCCTACGCAGGAATGACAGGCAACAAAATGCCGAGGAAATCTCAAACCGCCACCACGAGAGTGCGAAAAGAAGCCATACGATCGAAGCCTAAGACTCCTTTATTTTCAACACGCCTCGAAAACGAAGCCAATAGGTTATTGATTCTACAAAACTTATCTCCATAAAGCCAATAGGTTATTGATTCACAAAGACTTATGTAGAATTTAGCGCTCGGTACGCGCCAGTTTGACGTAGGGGTGGGACATCCCCCAGCTTGCGACCGATAGTCCTGTTATAAAAATATACTGAGCCACGATAGACCCCTAGTTGCACGTGTGGCATCTTGCCGTAAATGTTGAGCGGATATTTACGGGAGGATCGACTATGAAGGCGCGCTACGTCCTTTCCATCGGAGCTTTTCTCCTCGTCTCCATCGCGGCATCAGGGCAAGAACTCGCCACGATTGTGGGGACTGTGACCGACCCCTCAGGCGCCTTTGTTCCGGGCGCCAACATCACGATTTCGAACGACGCCAAGGGTTTTACGCAGCGCTACGTCTCGAACTCGGCGGGTGAATACACCGCCGCCGACATCCCCATCGGAGAGTACAAGGTGGAAGCGCAAGCCACCGGATTCCGTTTGCTTGTCCGCAGCGGTATCACGCTGGATGCCGGCCAAACCCAGCGGGTAAATCTTCAGTTGACCGTGGGCGCGGCGGCGCAAGAAGTCACGGTGGCGGGGAATCTCCCCAAAGTCGAGACGGATACGTCAGCAATATCCGGCGTCATCACGGGCTCCCAAGTGAGCCAACTGAGCATTCAAGCGAGAAATTTCGCCAATCTTGCCTTGCTGGTCCCCGGCGCCGCGCCCTTGGGAGGCGCCTATGATCCCAACACCATCGGAGACATTGCCACCGACACGCTACCCGTGAATGGCATTCCCGGAAACATGAACAATTGGGAAATTGATGGCACCAACGACGTGGATCAAGGCTCCGGCAGTGACTCACTACAGGTTTTCCCCAGCCTCGACTCGATTGCGGAATTCCGAATCTCGACCTCGAATTACAGCGCCGAGTTTCCCAAGTCCGGCAGCGCCATGATTGAGGTCGCCACAAAATCCGGAACCAGCCAGTTTCATGGGACTGCATTTGAGTTTCTGCGCAATGACGCCCTAGATTCGAACAACTGGTTCCTCAACCGTCAGATTGCGCCGCCCGGAGGAAACGCTCCCAAGCAGCCCCTCAAGCATAACGATTTTGGCTTCACCTTCGGCGGTCCTTTCTACATCCCGGGGCATTACAACGACAGCAAGCAGAAGACCTTCTTCTTTGTGTCGGAGGAATGGCGGCGGTATCGAGATGGAACCGTGATCAACGCCAACGTCCCCTCCACTTTGGAGCGACAAGGTGACTTCAGTCAATGCGACTCTTCCTCGCCGAACTACAATGCGGTGGTCGCCTCAGGCTGCCAGGTCCCTACGAACCCCGCCACCGGTGCGCCTTTCGCCAACGATAGTGTTCCGGTTAGTCCAACGGCGGCCACGCTGCTCAATTCCTTGATACCCCTGCCCAACAATGGCGTGGTCGGTTACACACAGGCCCCCAGCTTGCCGACCAACTTCCGGGAGGACACGGTTCGGGTGGATCAAAACATTTCCGACAAGGTTCGCGTGTTCGTCCGCTACACGCAGGACGCTTATGATCAAACCGTTGTGCCTACGCTCTGGGCCCAGGCCGGCGCGGAGTTTGACACCGTCAAGACTCTGATGGATATTCCCTGCAAAAACTGGGTGATCAATTTGACCGATTCCATCCGGCCAAACCTGATGAATGAGGTCATTGTAGGCTATTCGTCAGATTCATGGCACACCTATTCGGTTCTCGGAACTGATTCGGTCTCTGGGAGCATCCTCAAGCCGGCTGGCTTCGCGGTCCAGACCATATTTCCCGCGGCCGCGTCAGGTCCCTTTTTGCCTGCCGTTCAGGTCTCCGGCGGAGGTCCTTCGTTCACCGAAGATACCGGCTATCCCTACTTCTATTGGAACCCTAGCGTCTCGCTGAAAGACAACCTTGTTTGGACGAAGGGGAAGCATACGCTCAAAATGGGAGGCTATCTGCTGAGCAACCATATCAACAACATCGTTCCCAATGGGGGATATGATTCGCAGGGTGTTTTGAGCTTCAGTAGTTCCTCTGCGGTCACTACGGGCAACGCGCTAGCGGACATGTATTTGGGCAGGATCGCAAGCTACACCGAGACCGGGAAAACCGTTGACGGTCAGCTTGTGGGAGGCTATGCCGACGGGCACTGGTGGCAATGGGACTTTGAACCTTACGTCCAAGATGACTGGAGAGTGACTCCGCGACTGACACTCAACCTCGGGCTTCGGTATTTTTATGTGACAGCCTACAAGGATTACACCACGCCTACCGTTGCGTCCATCTTTGTGCCGGGCCAGTACAATCCAGCCGAGCAAGCGGAATTAAGCGCGGCGGGAACGCTTATCTCTGGAACGGGCGACACCTGGCTGAACTACGGGAACGGCTTAGCCGAATGCGGTAGCAGCCCGATACCCAAGGGGTGCATCGGCGTAGACCATGCGACACCGTCGCCTCGCTTCGGTTTTGCCTGGGATCCAACCGGATCAGGGAAGACGGCTATTCGCGGCGGTTACGCACTCACCTTCGATACCAGTAACGCCCACATGATGTCAGCCGGCCGTTACGGAAGCCCGCCGGTGATGGCCACCCTCTCGGCGTACAACATCAACGGCTATGGAAACATCGAGCCCGGAGAGCTTCCACCCGTATTCATGTATTCGCAACCTCTGTTTCAACACTTGCCGGAGATTGATCAGTTTAGTTTAGGAGTCCAACGGCAGCTCACAACCAATAGTATCCTGACGGTAAGCTACGTCGGCACCCTCGGACGTCACCTGCAGCAGTACCACAACATCAATCAGGTCCCGGTGGGAGCAACCACCGAAAACGTACCGGCGCTTGCCAATACGCCTGGCTGCGACGCGTCCGGGAACTGTAATGTCCAGAGCATCCTGATCAATACGGAGGAGGCGCCGATCTTTTTCGCGCCCTATCGCGGGTTCACCAGCATCGGTGAGATGGAAGCTTCAGCGCTATCCAACTACAACTCGCTCCAAGTGGATTTTCGCCATAACGTAGGTCATGGTTTGACCTTTCAGGGTATGTACACGTGGTCGCATACGCTCGACAACACTCTCGGCGGAGGTGGGACGGATAATTACTCCAACGGAGTGAACGATTATGATCTGGCGAGGTGGTATGGAACCTCAGCCCTTAATCAAACCCAGGTTCTGGTGTTGAACTACGTGTACAAGCTGCCGTTTTTTACTCACTCTTCAAATGGCTTTGTCCGCCAGTCGTTGGGTGGATGGCAAGTTAGCGGAATCACAACATTTAGCCTGGGACCTCCGATCGGCCTTACCTGCGGCATCTCAGGGATGTCCAGCGGCGTGGGCGGAAACGTGCTCTGTAACTCTCTGGGTAAAGTAGCGGTGGATAAAGGCGTCATCGACGATCCTCAATTTGGACCGACACCGTCCTGGTTTGATCCTTCCACAATAGGACAGATCACCGTCCCGCAGCTTGCCGCCAACAATGAACCCGGGATGTTTGGCTACATGGGCAAGTATGCCTTTGCGGGTCCAGGCCGCAATAACTGGGATTTCGGCCTCACCAAGAACTTTGACTTACCGTGGTTCCATGACCAGCGCTCCACGCTTCAATTCCGTTGGGAAACCTTCAACACGTTCAACCACCCTCAATGGAACTCAATCAGCCTGTTCTGCAGCGGGTTGACTGCTCCGGGTGCACCCTGCAACGGAGCCAACAACATCGGTAATGGAGAAGTGGCAGGCGCGTACAATCCCCGGATCATGCAAATGGGACTGAGATTGGAATTCTAGCCTGTTGTGCATAGCCTGCGCCATTTCCGTGGGGTCCGGGTAACCGTGTGCTTTCCCGAGCGCAGTGCGTATAAGAATTGGGCAAATGTGGCGACACGTCTCGGTCTGTGTCTCGATGCCCCACTTTGAAGGAATCATGACTCGGTCAGCACGCCTAGAGAGAATTTCTTCGCCCCCCGCTCGAAGGGAATGGAGCAAGGGAGCGATTGCACGACCTGAAGCTTCAAAGGAAGCACCGCCCGGAACAAGCGTAAGAGACCTCCCGACCCCAGCCTTGCTTGCGGACTTGGATACGGTGGAGCAAAATCTTGCGCGAATGGCCGTTTTTTTTCGCGACAAGCCTGCCAGGCTCCGCCCTCATTTCAAAGCTCACCAATCAGTCGCTCTTGCGCGCAAGCAAATCCGCGCCGGCGCCATCGGTTTGACTTGCGCGAGGCTGGAACAGGCTGAGATGCTCCTCGATGAGGGGTTTGAGAACATCCTGGTGGCTAACGAGATCGCCGGGAACGCCATGCTTCAGCGCTTTGTTGAGCTGTCGCATCGCGCGCCGGTAATCGTGGCTGTCGATAACGCTTCGATCGTGGATCAGTTGGCGGCAATGGCCAAGGACCGGGTGCACGAACTCAACGTAGTAGTGGACTTGGACGTGCGCTTAGGCCGGTGCGGAGTTCAGCCGGGCGGCGAAGCGGTATCCCTCACCAAGACCGTGCTCTCAAAGGGGATGCGATTTCGGGGGTTGATGGGTTATGAGGGGCATATTCACCTGCCTGTCGGACTCGAGAAGCATCAGATCGCCTCGGACGCACTCCAACTCCTGATCGATACCAAGTGCCTCCTCGAGGAGGAAGGGATTCCTGTCGAAATTGTGACCTGTGGCGGCACCAGCGACTTCTCTGAAGCCGGAACCTTCCCTGGAGTGACCGAGGTCCAGGCAGGCTCTTACTTGTTGATGGACACGTGGTATGAGCCCTGCGCCTCCGAGTTCAGACCCGCGTTGACCGTGCTGGCCACGGTGATCAGCAAGCGACCCGGCAAGACGGTGGTGGCTGACGCGGGGATCAAAGCGATCAGCACAGGCAATGGCTTGCCTCATTTGGAAGGAATACCAGGGTTAAGCGTGAACACTCTCCACATTGAGCACATCTTGATCGACATTCGGGACCCGTCCGTTGCGATCGAGGTGGGTGACCGGATTGAGATTTGTGTCCAAGCTCTGGATTCGACCCTGAGTCTCCACGACTGCATCTACGGGGTTAGAAACGGCAAAGTCGAAGAGGTTTTTCAGATTGCGCGGTGAGATACCCGGGAGCGAGCCAACAAGAGGACCGGGCTGACGTGTTTAGCAGTTCGTTGAAAAACGTTTCCGGAACCGTGTCATTCCGAGCGGTGCGAGGAATCTCGCCTTGAAACTGAAGGAACTACGCGATTCCTCGTCGCCTACAGCTCCTCGGAATGACAGTTTCGGCGAGTTTTTCAACGAACTGTTAGAACTCTTCCCGGGTAAGTTGGCGCAAAGGGTCGCTGCTCCTCTGAGCAATTCGTGAGACAGAATTCCACAAACTCGGCTGTGCTTTCGAACGCGGAATTCGAAGACATCTTCAGGAGCGTGAGCAACTGGGGTCGCTGGGGGCCGAACGATGAAAGAGGAACACTAAACTACATAACCCCCGAGCACGTTCGCGCTGCTGCCGGACTTGTGCGTTCGGGCCAGAGCGTCTCGCTTTCCCTGCCCTTGAACACCGTGGCAGGTCCGGACAATCCGCGACCGTCCGTACACCACATGGTGAAGATGTACGACTTGCCGCTTTCAGCTCGAGGGGAACCGCAGTTCGCAGGAGACTTTCTAGGCACTGAAATTCACGGAGACAGCCGGACTCATGTCGACGCGCTTTGCCACGTTGCTTACAAGGGGCGGATTTACAACGGCCGGCCGACGAGCATCGTCACTTCCCGAGGCGCCGCACGGCAGGACGTTACAGCTTACGTCAACGGCATCGTGGGACGGGGAGTGCTGCTCGATCTTCCTCGCTTGCACGGCGTGAAATGGCTGGAACCCGGCCATGCCGTGACCATTGCAGAATTGGAAGGTGCTGAAAAAGCTCAGGGTGTTCAACTGCGTGAGGGTGATATCTTTCTCTTTCGCACTGGTCACCACCGCAGGCGTCTAGAGTTGGGTGCCTGGGATAACAGCTACGAAGGTGAGGGGCAAGCCGGCCTGCACCCGTCCACGATGCTTTGGCTTCATGCGCGTAAGGTCGCGGCGTTCTTCCCCGATGGTGACGGCGAAACAGTCCCGAGCAACGTGGAGGGCGTAGCCTATCCCATTCACGCGCTCCAGATCGCAGCCATGGGCATGGCGTGCGCCGACAGTCTCCAGTTTGAGGATTTGGTGAAGGTGGCAGAACAGCAGAACCGCTGGGAGTTCATGGTTGTGGCATGCCCTCTTTTTATTCGCGGAGGAACCGGGTCTCCCTTTAATCCTATTGCGATTCTCTGAGGGCGCAGGTTCTATGGGGAAATTGGACGGCAAAGTGGCGATCGTTACGGGCGGCGGCAGCGGCATTGGCAAAGGCATCGCTCGTGGTCTCGCAACTGAAGGGGCCAAAGTGGTGATTGCTGGCCGGCGGGTTGACATTTTGAATCGCACTGTGGAGGAGTTTGCAGCTCTAGGGTTGACGACGCTCGCTATTCCCACCGATGTGACGGACGAATCGCAGGTCAGTGTCTTGTTTGCGCGCACGATAGAGCGCTTCGGCCGGGTCGATATCCTGGTGAACAACGCTGGGGCAGTGGACGGAGGCGCGTTGGACGAACTCTCAGTGGAAACCTGGGACAAAGTCATTGCCACCAACTTGCGTGGCCCTTTTCTCTGCACGCGCTCGGCAATGCGATTGATGAAGCCTCAGGGCGGCGGGAGAATCATCAACATTGGCAGCATCTCTGCTCAACGGCCCCGCGTCAATTCCTCGGCGTATGCCACCAGCAAGTTTGGGATCTGGGGATTGACCCTTTCCACAAGCCTCGAAGGAAGGCCGCACGGTATTTCCGCCTGTTGCTTGCACCCGGGAAACGTTCAAGTGGAAACGCCCGATGAAGAAGTGGGGGCCGTGACTGGCATTTCTGATTACGTCAGGGAACCCAAAATGGAAGTCGGTGAAATCGCCGAGGTCGCTGTCCTGATGGCCAGCGTGCCTCCGCACGTCAACATGCTGGAAGCCATCGTCCTGCCGGTCGCGCAGGCCTATCTCGGACGCGGTTGAGTGAGGCGGCCATCCTAAGGAAGAGCCATCCATGAGCAAGATAGATCGCGTTGCGTTACGTAGTGACGAATGGTTCTCCCGCAACGATGAGGTAGGAGTACGCCATCGTAGCGTTCTATCGACCTTGGGCTTTGATCCTCGATCCGTGTCGGGTAAACCCGTGATCGGCATCTGTAATCCTGCGAGCGAATTCAATAACTGCGAGATGGGGTTGAAAGAGCTGGTACAAATTGTCAAGCGCGGCGTCACCGAGGCCGGTGGTATCCCGCTCGAATTTCCCACCATGGCCTTGGGAGGGGAATTCCTCAAACCCTCTGACCTGCCTTATCGCAACTTGGTCTCGATGGACATCGAGGAAACCGTACGCGCGAACCCGATCGATGGCCTCGTACTGCTGTCCGGCTGTGACAAGACCACACCTGCTCAACTGATGGCCGCGGCCAGTTGCGATGTTCCCGCCGTCCAGCTCTCCGCCGGCCCTAAAGCCACGGGCTATTGGAAGGGGCAGGAGATCGGCGCGGCCACCGACCTCTGGAAGTACTGGGACGACTACCGAGCGGGCAGGTTAGGACGTGAGGAATTCAGCGAGTTGGAGCAATGCATCTCCTGCTCCTACGGGACCTGTAACGAGATGGGCACGGCATCCACCATGGCCATTCTGTCCGAAGCGCTCGGAATGATGCCTTCCGGCGCATCGAGCATTCCGGCCAACGACTCGAGACGCAGAGTAGCTGCCGAGGCGGTGGGGAAGAGATGCGTGGAGCTTGTCAAGGAGCAACTCGTTCCCAGCCGGATTTTAACTCCGGCAGCCTTCCAGAACGCCATCCGCGTGCTGAGCGCCATCGGGGGGTCGACCAACGCCGTCATTCATCTGGTGGCGATCGCGGGACGGCTCGGCATCGATCTGCCTCTGAGCCTTTTCGATGAGCTTTCCCGCACAACTCCGATGATCGTCAACCTTAAACCTTCCGGCCGTTATCTGATGGAACACTTTCATCGGGCGGGCGGGCTGCCGGCGGTAACCCAGGAGATATCCGGGCTGCTGCAGCTCAACTGCTTGACGGTTTCAGGAAAAACCCTGGGGCAGAACATCGCAACAGCACGCTGTTACGATCGCGACGTGATCAAATCTATCACATCGCCGGTCCTGCCTTCGGGAGCGCTCGCAGTCTTGAAGGGAAATCTTGCGCCCTCGGGAGCTATCCTGAAGGTTTCTGCTGCGTCTGACCGGTTGCTGATTCATTCCGGCCCGGCGGTGGTGTTCGAAAATTATCTCGATATGATGGCGAGAATTGACTCTCCGGATCTGGAAGTCTCCGCTGACAGCGTTCTCGTAATGCGGAATACTGGCCCTCGGGGAGTGCCCGGAATGCCGGAATGGGGCGCCATTCCCGTACCGGTAAAACTCCTGCGTCAGGGTGTTCGTGATGTCGTTCGCATCAGCGACGCCCGCATGAGCGGGACAAGTTATGGGACGGTGATTCTTCACGTCGCGCCCGAGTCGGCCGTGGGTGCGCCACTGGCGATCGTGCAGAACGGGGACATCATCAAACTGAACACAGCGGAGCGACGCCTGGACTTATTGCTTCCGGAAGAGGAAATCCAACGGCGCCTCTCTCGCTGGTCACCCGCGCCCAGTGAGCATTTGCGAGGTTTCCCGCGGCTCTACATCGATCACGTTCTTCAGGCGGACCAAGGCTGCGACCTCGACTTTCTGCGGCCCACCTGTAAGGACGCGGTCAAGTTCGTGCCCCCGATTGTTGGCAGAGGCTAGCGCTGCAAGAGCAGGCTGAGAGGAGAAGTCTGTGGAAGCGATCAGGAAGCTCACCGGCTCGGTCCCAATCGTTCCGATACCATTCGATGACCACGAGGAGATTGACGAAGAAGCGCTTCGACGGTTGGTGCAGTTCTGTGTGGACAAGCGATTTTCGGCCATTTGCCTCCCCGCTTATGGGAGTGAATTCTATAAGCTTTCCGAAGCGGAGAGAATTCGCGTCGTCAAAATCGCGGTTCAGCAGGCAGCGGGACGCGTGCAGGTCATCGCCCAGAGCAACCACGGATCTTCACGCGTGGCCCTGGAATTGGCCCGGACGCATGTGGCGAACGGCGCTGATATGATTTCGGTCGCGCTTCCCCGGCAGTTTGCTCTGAGTGAAGATGACCTGTTGCGTTATCTGCGGCCGATTCTCAACGGTGTCCCTGTCCCGTCCCTGGTTCAGGATTTCTCCCCGGCGGGAGAAACCATCGGCGCCGATTTTGTAGAGCGCTTATTGGATCAGTGTCCCCGGTTTGCTTACCTCAAAATGGAGGAGCCCATGCTCGCTCCCAAACTGGTGGCGATTTCAGAGCGCACCGGGGGAAAAGTGGGAGTCCTCGAGGGAACAGGCGGGCTCTATCTGCTTGAACTTGTTCCTTACGGGTTGTGCGGAATTATGCCGGGATTGGCCGTCGCGGATGGCCTTGATGTGGTCTTTAAGCTGCGCGCAGCCCATAGAAATGACGAAGCGTTCGAGCTCTACGGAAAGCTTCTGCCACGAGTCCTTTTCAGCTTTCAAAGCTTTCAACATTTTGAACTCTACCTATACTGCGAAAAGCGCCTTTTGCAAGCCAGGGGGCTACTTTCATCCGCTAACTGCCGCAACGCGAGCTTCACTCCTGATCCGTACACAGTGCGCTACGTCGATGAATTGAATGAACGCCTCCTGCCCCTGCTGAAGGACCTTGGGAACGCATGAAACGCGAGGAATTTCCTTGGAAAAGAGAATATCAGTTTGTTGAGCCCGGCATTACTGCTGAGGGAGTGCGCGTCTACCCCTTTGACCCCGCCTTTCCGATTGACGTCAGTTTTCTCACCGCTTCCGGCCGCGCGCTGGTTCGAATGAACCGCCACGAATTTCTCGAAGTGCTTTACATTTTTGCCGGTGATACCCAAATTCAGGTTCGCAGCCGCTGTTTCGAACTGAAGAAAGATGATCTTGTGGTAATCGGGCCGGACATTTACCATCGACTCCTCCACCCGCCTCGCATGGAGGTTAAGCTCATATCCGTGAATTTTCAGCGAGACGTCATCAGGGGCGGCGATGTAGATGGTGAAGATGGCATGTACTTCAGCCCCTTCCTATGTCAGGGGCCGCAATTTCCGCATGTCATCTCTGGGGAGAGAGAGCTGTCGCGCGAAGTGCTCGATCTAATTCTAAAGGTGCACCGCGAACTTCCCGCTCATACTGCTCTGCAGCGCCTGGCCGTAAAGACCCACATGAAGGGTGTTCTTCTCCTGCTGTTGAAACACTTTGCCCGCCATTTGGGTACGCGTGAGGCGGTCGATCGGAAGCAACGGCACGTGCAGCGCCTCCGACCGCTCTTTCATCACCTCGACCATCATTACGGTGAACATATCGAGGTGGCAGACGCCGCTCATCTGTGCGCTATGAGCTCCTCGCACTTTATGAGATTCTTCAAAGAGACTATCGGGCAATCTTTCCGCGCCTACCTGAGCAACTTCCGGATCGCCAAAGCTCAAAGCATGCTGTCGAACAGTGATGCGTCGATTGCCGACATCAGCCAGTTGGTGGGCTTCTGCAGTCAGAGCTACTTTGGCGAGACATTCCGGTACTTGGCGGGTACCACCCCGCGCGCTTACCGGCAACGCTTCCGTGCCAGGGCTTGATACCCCCGAAGCTACCTCCCGGAAGCGCCGTGCAAGTACAACACCGCGTCCCCAGTGAAGGCCGGCTGGAACGAGCGCTCACCATCGGAAGCTGAAAGCGTTCCCGAGGAGGTGATTCTGTTGGAGGTGGGATTGAGCCACTCATACCGGTACGTTCCGGCGCTCAGATCCACAGTAAAGGGCCCGCTGTAAGGCTGATACACCAGATACTCCTTGCCGGGATTAGCCAAGCAGAAGTGAGTGCTGGCAAGCGAGGGTTGCGGCGTCATAGCCACAAGATTCATGCGATTTGCGAAGGTTAACGTCATTCCCATCGCGTCCCGAATAGGAGCGTAAAAGTTATCAGGTTTGAGACCGACGTAAGGATCAGCCGTCGAACCCTCTGGAGCATTTCTGTTAGGCCAGACTACCAGGTAAGGATCCATAAAGGCGACGTTGTTGCCTGAAGTGAAGTTCTCCCACACCCACCTGCGTTGGCCCAGAGCACCGTCGTGCTTCAGTTCGCCCGCGCCGTAGGCGTGGTCCGTGTCATTGATAATTACTTTTGTGCCGTCGGAAGGTGGCACGTGGCTGCCGGCTGAAATCCAATCGGCGGCACTCTTGTAAAGAGTCAAGTCTGATCCGCCCCTCCATTGAAACGTCATACCCACCGGGTGCTGCTTGGGCTTGGTTTTCTCGTATTCCTTGACGAAGCTGATTACCTTGGCTTGCCACGCATCGGAGAACGGACTGCCCGACTCATTCGAAACTTCGTAAAGCACGTTATCGAGGTCGTTCACCGTGTCCACGACCTTCCGCATGTAAGCCGTCTCGACGTTCCATACTTCATCCGACATCTGCGAGCTATCGGTTGGGCACCACGCAGGACAGTCGATATGATTAATGTTGTTGGATTCGCGGTAGGGATCGCCGTCTTTCGGATTGGTCTCAAATTGCAATTCATACCCGTTGAAGAGCATGACGGACACATAGATGCCGTTCTCGCGGGCCGTGATAATTCTGGATCGCATGCGATCAAAATACGTTTGGTCGAGTTTGGTGAGGTCAAATTTCAATCCGCCATCGTTCGCATACCCAGGACCTGTTCTCAGCCACTTCCAGGGAAGCGCGACCACGTTTTCATCGGGGTCATCAGTATGGTCGGAGTCCGGCAACTCCGCTGTCCACAGGCGCATGAAGTTGAAGTTTTGCGCCACCATCCACTTCATGTAGGTCGCGTAATCAAACGGCACTCGAGGCGGATGCAGCGTTCCGCGGTCCATCAGGTTTGACCATGTATGCGATCCTGTGAGGTAAATGGCTTTTCCTGATCCGTCGGTGAAGTAGCGGCCGTTCGCGGGATTCGCGCGCAAGGGTCCAGTGGCTGTTCGGGCGCGGAGAGGAGCGACCTGCTGTCCGGCATCCTGGCCGTAGCCAAGCGCGCAAAAGGTGAGAATCAGCATTAGAGCCCGCATATAAAGGCCTCTCTCTGAGAATAGGGGCAACTCAGCCTAAGTCTGCTCCCCCATCGACCATGTACACGCCGCCGACGCAGAAGCTCGCCTCATCGGTGGCCAAAAAGGTAGCCATTCCGGCGATGTCGGGAGCCACACCCAGCCGCCCAGCCGGAATCCTGGGAATGTATTTCTTGCGAGCTTCCGGGTCAGAGAATTCCTCAGCGTTCATGGGCGTATCCATGGTGCCGGGAACGATCGCGTTCACTCGAATTCCGTCGCGCGCGTAGTCGGCTGCCATCGATCGCATCAGTGCGAACACCCCGCCTTTGCTGGCGCTGTATGCGGCCAGCCCGGCAAATCCTCGAATTCCCGTTCGCGAAGCGACGAAAATAATATCGCCCCTGCGCTGTGCGATCATGTGAGGGATAGTGTACTTCGCGCACAGCCAGTAGCCACGCAAGTTCGTGTTAATGGTACGATCCCAGGTTTCATTGGCGATCTCATGAGCGCGTCCGTCGCCGTGAGTTATAAGAATGGCTGCATTGTTTACAAGGATGTCGATGCGGCCGAAGCGGTTGATACCGGCTTGCACCATTGCTTTGACTTGGTCTTCGGACGAGACATCGGTGAGCACGAAGATTCCCTCGCCGCCTTGATCCTTAAGCGCCCGGACGGCAGACTCGCCCCGTTGCGAGTCGATCTCGGCAACCACAACGCGCGCACCTTCTTGTGCGTACTTCAGGGCGATCGCTTCGCCGATGCCGGCTCCGCCCCCCGTTACGATCGCCACCTTATCTTTCAGCCGCATACACTCTCCTCTTTCCTCCCCGGAACTACCAGACGTGCTAACAAGCTGCGGGGTAGAAACAATTAGTTCCATCGGCTAGCATCGCACGCTAGGAAATAACAAGAGAAGCCGGTGTCTATCTATCGAGAAGGCATCTTTTTTTGTCACAACCCTACCATTCAGGAATGAGCGCTCGCGGTTCTTGGGATGTGCGGGGAAGCTCTTCTGTCAGCACTGTGAGCGTGTAGGCGGGGCAAGAGTCGTTTGCAGCTCGTTGCGTGGTGTAGCCGATGGCGTGAAGGCTCACCAGT
>JASHYZ010000599.1 GCA_030042795.1 Terriglobia bacterium
CGATGCCCGCCTGCCGCAACTCCACGGCCTCCTCAACCGTGGCCACACCAAACCAATCCACGCCGCAACTGGCCAGGCACTTGGCTACGGCCACTGCGCCGTGGCCGTAAGCGTCCGCCTTCGCCACTGCCATTACCCGGCGCTTGCCGGCGAGCGCGCGAACGCGCTGAAAGTTGCGGCGCAAAGCTGGCAGGGAAATTTCAGCCCACGTTGGACGCAGTAATTTAACGGGCGTTAAGGTAGGTTCCAAATGACTGCCGATTCCGGGAGTTCATGGTTCGTAGATCGTCGTTCGTTGACCCGGGGCGGGTGCGCGTGTCCATGAACAACAAACTATGAACAACGAACCATGCCCCCTTCAGTACCCCTGGGCTTCCGATTCGGCTTCCAGCGGCCCGTTCTCGAAGCGCACGAACCGCCGTTGAAAGACCACATTCACATTTCCGGTAGGACCGTTGCGCTGCTTGCCGATGATGAGCTTGGCCTCGAATCCGGCGCCGGGATCGAACTCCTCGTCCTCGGAAACCTCGCGCTTCTCGCGGTGGATAAAGATCACCACGTCGGCGTCCTGTTCGATGGAGCCGGATTCACGCAGGTGGTGCAATTGGGGCTCGCCCCCGCCGTGCTGCTCAGGAGCGCGGCTTAACTGCGAGAGCGCCACCACCGGAATATGCAACTCTTTGGCGATCGCCTTCAGCCCTCGTGAAATGTAGCTTACCTCCTGAGTGCGATTCTCAAACCGCCCGTGGCCGGTAGCGAGTTGCAGGTAGTCGATCACCAGCAGGTCAAGGCCGCGCTCGCTCTTGAGTTGGCGCGCTTTGGCGCGCATCTGCAGCACACTCAGCGACGGCGTGTCTTCGATGAAGAGCGGCGCCTCCGCCAGGCGGCCCAGAGCATTCGACATCTTGCCCCAGTCCTCGCGGCTGGAAAAACCTGTGCGCAGCTTGTGGCTATCCACTCGCGCCTCGGAGCACAGTAGGCGGATCAACAACGATTCCTTGCTCATTTCGAGCGAGATCATGCCCACGACCTTGCCGTGGGTGGCCGCATAAGCGGCGATATTCATGGCCAGGGCCGTCTTGCCCATGGAAGGGCGCGCAGCGATCACGATGAGCTCGCCGGGCTGCAACCCTGAAGTCTTGCTATCGAGGTCGGTGAAGCCCGTCTCTACGCCAGTTACGCGCTGCCCGCGGTCGAAGAGCACATCGATGGTGCCGAAGCTCGACTTTACAATGTCCTTGACGCCGAAAAACCCCGACTGAGTCTTCTCGCTGGCAATCTCGAAGATCTGCTTCTGCGCGTCATCGATGAGGACCTCGGCGTCCTCCGAGGCCTCCAGCGCCCGGCTGATGACGTTACTTGAAGCGTTGATGAGGCGGCGGAGAATCGATTTCTCTTTGATGATGCGGGCATAATTGCCCACGAACGAGTAGTCGCCGACAGGAACCCCGTCGCTCAGCGTTGCGAGATAGGCCACGCCGCCGGCCTTTTCCAGCACCCCGGCTTTGGTAAGCTCTTCCGCCAAGGAGACCACATCCACGGTCTGGTTTTTTTCGAACAACCCTACGATTTTCTGAAAGATCAAACGGTGCGATTCGGCAAAGAGATCGTTGGGGCTGACTGTGCCGGAGACCACGTTAAGGGCATCGTTGTCTAGCAAAATGGAGCCCAAAAAGGCCCGCTCCGCGTCCAGGTTGTGTGGCAACGATCTTTCTGTGACGGCGCTCATGGGTTGACCTGAAGAGCTGGTGTCGAAGAGTTGAGTGGGCATTATACCAGTTCGGAGGTGAGGGGGGGGCAGAGTCGGGGTTCAGGGACCTTCAAGGCGTGGCTCAATGTCTTCTTCAACAACCACAAGCCGCGCCTTTGACGATATGAACCCCCTCCGGATTGCAACCGCCTCTCGCTTTTCCTCATCAAGTAGTTAGCGGGGTTTGGTGCGGGCGGTTTTTGACACACCGAGTGCGGCGTGCAATAATCGCAGGCTAGCCAAAATTTAGCACGAGCATAGGACAAGACATGAAAAGAGTCGGTGGGCAGGCCGGGGCGGGCATCAGCCTCTTCTTAATTTTAGCCGCTAGTTCGGCGCATTCTCAGGACCGGGCGCCGGATGCATGGGCCCGTCAGGACCAACCGGCTCGAGCCCTTCCCGCTCCATCAGGACAGGGTGCTTCTGAGCAGACACCTGCCTCGCCTTCCAGTTCGGCCTCCCAGGCCGTGCCTGACCATGCGGCCGCTTATTATCACTTTGTGCTGGCTCGCCGGTACGAGGAACTGGCCGGCGTCGAGAATCGCAGCGATCTGGTGGACCGGGCGATCTCGGAGTATAAGGCTGCGCTTGCCGCCGATCCGGGGTCCCTCTTTGTGAAGACCCAGCTCGCGGAGCTTTATTACCGCCTCAGCCGCGTGGGTGACGCCATCCGGGAGGCTGAGGCTGTGCTGCAGGCGAACCCGGATGAGGTGGACGCTCACCGGCTTTTGGCCAGCATTTATCTCCACAGTCTCAGTGAGACCGAAGCAGCCTCGAGCTCCGACGCAACCCTGCGCAAGGCCATCACGCAGTTCGAGGCCGTGACTCGCCTCGACCCTACTGACACGGATTCGCTGGTGGCCCTCGGCCGGCTCTATGGCCTCACGAATCAGAACACTAAAGCGGAGGAAGCGTTCCGTAAGGCGATCGGCACGGACCCTGGGTCGAGGCCGGCACTCCAGTACTTGGCGCGACTTTATCTCGATCAGGGTAACTACAGTGACGCGATTGCGACGCTCGAAAAGATTCCCGCCGGTGATATGGACCCGGCGGCGCTGGTCATGTTAGGCCAGGCCTACATGCAGAATCGCGACTATGACAAGGCGCTGGCCGCTTACACCCAGGCGCTCGAGCAGGACCCCGATAACCAGGATCTGCACCGCGGCCACGCGGAGGCGCTGATGGCTGCAGGCAAGACCGCGGACGCTCGCACCGAACTTCAGAAGATCCTGCGGACGGATCCCAACGACGCTCAAACCTGGCTGCGGCTCGGACACCTCGACCGAATCGAGGGAAAGTTCGATGAGGCGCGCGAGGAACTGACCAAGGCCAAAAATCTGCAATCGGATAATGCCGAGATCACTTACGAGCAGATCTTGCTCGAGGAAACAGTCGGCAACGATGATAAGGCCGTGGCTCTGATCCAGGGACTGTTGAAGGATTCTGAGAAGCCGGATGGCAACTACACGCTGGGTGAGGCTGGCAATCGCGCCGCCTTCCTGGAGCGGCTAGGAATGATCTACCGGAATGAGGAGAAATATGACGAGGCGTTGAGCGCTTTCCGGCAGATTCTTGAGCTTGGCCCCAGCCAGACGCCGCACGGAGAAGCCTTGATGATTGACACGTTGCGGCTGGCCCGGCGGCCGACGCAGGCCATCGACGAGGCCAACGCTGCCGTGGCCAAGTATCCCAAGGATCGTCAGTTGGCTATGTTGCGCGCCTCTCTGCTCGGCGAACAAGGAAAGCCGGACGAAGCCATCGCGGCCTTGAACGGCCTGCTGACGGGAGGTCCTTCAGACTTCGAGGTGGAACTCAACATCGCCCAGGTGGACTCAGGGGCGAAGCGTTATTCCGACGCTGAGGCCGCCGCCCAGAAGGCGCTGAGCATCAGCACCAAGCCGGACGATCAGGAAAACGCACACTTCATTCTGGGTTCTGTTTACGAGCGCGAGAAGCGCTATGACCTGGCGGAGGCGGAGTTCAAGAAGGTTCTGGCTTCTGACCCGTTGCGCGGCGATGCGGCCAACTACCTCGGCTATATGCTGGCGGATCGCGGTGTGCGCCTGGACGAGTCCGTGAAGTACATCCAGCAGGCTTTGCAGTCTGATCCGAATAATGGGGCGTACCTGGATAGTCTCGGGTGGGCCTATCTGAAGATGCACCGGCCGGATCTTGCTGAAGGGCCGCTCGAGCGGGCAGCCCATCTCATTACGGATGACCCTACCATTCTCGAGCACCTCGGTAACCTCGACTTGGCACTGGGCAAGCCGCAAGCGGCTGAGCAGGAGTGGGAGCACGCCCTCAAGGAATGGCCGCAGGCTGTGGGCAGCGACTTCGACTCAACCGAGGCCGCCAGCCTTCAGAAGAAGCTGGATGATCTCAAACTGCGCATGGCAAAAGGAAAGCCGCCCAAGTCCGAAGATTCGTCGCAGCCCTGAAAGCTTGGGAGTCAGAAGTTAGGAGCCAGAAGCAAGAAGCCCGAAAGCAACGCCTAACAGTTCGTTGAAAACTCGTCCAGACTGTCATTCCGAGGAGCCATAGGCGACGAGGAATCTCGCATTTCCTTTAGTTTCAGAGCGAGATTCCTCCGCCTCGCAAGTCTCGGCGTCGGAATGACACGGTTCCGCAAGGTTTTTCAACAAACTGCCAGGAGAAAAGTTAATGTAGCCTACAATTGCATGCTACAATCGCCAACAATCGGGTTCAGAAATCGCT
>JASHYZ010000054.1 GCA_030042795.1 Terriglobia bacterium
GCCTTCCACTTACGCCACTGGAAGAAATGCTCGCCATTAAATGGAATCTTGGGCGCAGTGCCGAGGAACCGCGGCCAGTCGCAAGTTTCGGTGGAGGCATCGGGTGGAACGGTGTAGTTGAACGCCCCTATCGAGGAGTTGCGGTCCCACCACGCCGTCACCATGTTGAGCTGGCCGATGGCGCCCGAGGCCAGCAGTTGCCTGGCCTTGGCATAGATCATCGAGCTTACGCGCTGGCTGCCAATCTGGATGATCTGTTTAGTGCTGCGGGCGCACTCGATAATCTCAGGCCCGTCAGAATAAAGGTGGATCATTGGCTTTTCGCAGTAAACATCTTTGCCGGCCTTCATTGCATCCACGGAGGCTTGTTTGTGCCAGTGGTCCGGCGTGCCGACAATTACGGCGTCGATATCCTTGCGAGCCAAGATTTCGTTGTAGTCGCGCGTAGTGAAGATA
This sequence comes from Terriglobia bacterium, assembly GCA_030042795.1. The sequence continues at coordinate 457 of JASHYZ010000054.1, forward strand.
TCATCTCCCCAAAGTTCCTTGCTGTGTTCAAGCCGGCCGTTGTAACAATCAGCCACGGCAAGCAGCTTTACGCCGGGCACCTGGAGAGCCACCTTGGTGTCATATTGACCCTGACCGCCGGCGCCGATCAGCGCGATCTGGATATGGTCGTTCGCCGCCACCGGCTTCGCCGGCTCCCCTTGGACCTCCGCCATCAAGTGCATCGTTGTCCCTCCGGCCACAAATGTGTTAACCGTCGCGGCGCTCGCCGCCTTGAGAAAGTTTCTGCGATTAAGTCTCTCCACGATAGCCTCTCAGTTCTCAGGAAGAGCGAACTACTGAGGGTTGCAAAATATAATGACAACAGCCTGTTGTAGCGGCGCTCTATGGGCGCCTAAAAGACCGCGCTCGCAGACCGCCGCTACAGCAAAGGCCGTCACAATTAGGTTGTCGTCACGCTCCTACAATGAAACTTCCTCTGGCGGCGCTTCCGGCGCCGGCGGCGCCTCCATCACGGTTCCGCTATCGGACGACGCGAGATCAGGGATGGCACTCGTTCCGGGCGCGTACTGCTGGTACCAAAGCACCTCGCTCGCCCTTTGCCACAGACGAGCGAAGATCCACAACAGAATGATAACTTGGCTGAGGAAGAAGGACGTGCTGACAGCCTGATGCTGAACCCCTCGAATCCAGACCCATAGAAGCACAGCCGTTCCCAAGGCCGCGGCCAGAACCGGCCGCAGAAACAGCCAGAAGAGAGAGCGTAGGCTGTTCCAAGTGACGCGAAAGGCGCGCACAACAGAGCGGCGCATAGCATATTCATCTTCCGCGGCCGCTCCAACCTCCGCCATGTCAAACCAGAGCCGCACGGCGATCAGCAGGAAGAGAACGACTAGGCCGCCCACGACGCTCACCGCCACGTGCACGGCTGGCTGGGCGAAATGGTCTGCCAAGTTGTCTGACCAGGCTCTGAAGCCCCACCGGACGAAAGCCACCGGAATCAACACCAGCAGCAGAAGAATCACCAGCCGCACGAAGCGCCAGAAAAACTGCCCGCCGGCGCCGAAGAATTCACCCGTCGTGAAGGTGCGGTCCTCGTGGTAAACCTTCAAAATGCCGCCGGTGAACAGCAGCATTAGGACCAAAAAGACCACGGCCGCCAGAATGGGCGCGCCTGCCAGAACTTGAGTGTCAATCTCGGGGCGGACGAGAAGTTCGGCCAGCGTCCCGAGATCGAAATGGTGATAAAGCTGGTCAGCGGCAAGGCTATTGTCAAGAATCGGGCTGACCGCCTTCACCAACGGCTGCGTAGCGAAAAATGACAAGCCTAAACTAATGACATAAATCCACCACAGCAGGCGCTGACGGCGCCAAACCAAACTCCATCCGGCTCGAAGCACGTGAACCCTCGGCAAATTGAACCCTTCGCTCATTGACTCAATGCGTCATTACGACCAGTCATTCGTCTCGATCGTCAATCAGCAAGCGCCGCTCAAACCAGCAACGCCAAAAGTTGAGCAAAACCCTCACTGAGGAACAGCCAGTACGACTCAAGCTTGTGGGTAGCGCCTTTATGGGGCTCCGCCGTGTAGCTGTTGTTGAAGAAGTCTTTGTCGAGCAGAACCTTGTGATCCGGATCGACTTCAGCGGAGATAATCTTCGCCTTCTTCATGTACTCGTACCGAATCCACCGGTCGCGCCCATCCCACTTTTCGCGAACGTTTTCCCCGTCGTCGAAACGGACTTGCGTTTCCACCGGAAAGATAAAGTCACCCTTGCGATGCACCAGCACGGTGTCGCGATAGAGGGTCTGCCCGCTCTTCGCAGGCGGCGGATTTTTCACGTACCAATCCGCACGGTCCGAGCGGATACCCAGCACTTCGTAGTCGAGCACGTTGGTGCCGGAAACAGCCTGGGTAAAATACCAGCTCAAATCCTGACCGGCCACGTCTTGGATGGCCTTTAGGAAATCGGTCCCGGTGGGATGCGTGAACTTGTACTGCTCGAAGTAGGTTTGCAGCGCCTTGCGCATCGTGTCTTCGCCAATTAGCCCTTCAAGGGTCAGCAGCATCGTGGCCGTCTTGCCATAGGTAACACTGCCGTAAGACCCGCTGCTCATAAACTGATAGGCAAAGCGCGTGAGAGGATCGGTGTCCGCCTCGGGCGTATACTCGAGCCGCAGCAGCTCCGCATCGTCCATGGTTGCGCCCCACAGATCGATAGCCGAGCGCCCTTTGCCGTAAAGGGCGTCCATGACCTTGGCCTCGGTGTAGCTGTTAATGCCCTCGTCGAGCCACGCCTCCTCGAATTCGTTGGTCGCCACCATCCCATACCAGTATTGGTGCCCAAATTCGTGTTCCGTAACCAGCTCAGTCTCACGAATCCCCCGCGGCTCAAACCAACTGCTGCCGCCTGTGATCAAGGTTGGGTACTCCATTCCACCGGCGTCCAACGCGCCTTCGGGCGGATCGACCACGGTTATCCGGTCGTAGGGATACGTGCCGTACCAACGGTTGAACATCTCCAGAGTGCCTTTAACAGACTGCAGGTAGCGGTTCGTCTGGCGCAGGTGTCCGGGGGACATCAGCAGGTGAATCTTCACAGGTCCGTTGGGACCCGCCCACGAATCTTCGACATCTGTAAAGTCCGGGCTGGCCGTCCACGAGAAGTCGTGGGTATCTTCGGCGTGATAAGTCACCGTCCGCGTGCCGTCCGGATTATCCTCGCCTGAAACTTCGTCGCCCGCGGCTCCCAGGATGTAATTGCGCGGCACTGTGACCTTCACATTGAAGGTGCCGAAGTCCGCGAAGAACTCAGTGGTGGCATGGAATTGATGACAGTTCCAGGCCCCGTGCCACCACACGCCCACCTTGGGAAACCATTGCCCCACCATAAAGAAGTCTCGTTTGTAACCGGTGCGCTCTACAACTTCGGGCAACTGATCATGAAACACCATCCTGAACGTTACGGCCGCGTTGGGGGCTACGGGCTTGGGAAGCGTGACCTGAAACACGGTGTGGTCGTCCGGGTTGTGATCGTCCGGCTGGATAAACTGCATCTGGCTGGTAAGATCGCCCATGCCATCTACTTTAAGCGAACGAACCTCAATGGCGCCGTAATGCTTGGGGTCCCATCCTTCCTCCGGTCCGGTGCCGCGCGTCCCTCCCATCCGAACTTCTGTCATAAAGGTGGATTTTGGCTGAAAGGCGTTCAAGTACAAGTGGAAGGGGAATGTCTGCTGGGGCTGCCCGGTGAGGTTGCGATACGTTAATGCCTCGGTGGCCTCGATGGTTTTCTTGGCTGGGTCCAGGCGGGCATCGATCTGGTAGGTAACCACCCGAACCGATAGCGCGTTTGACTGAGACGCAGGTGCACTCCCCTGCTTGGCCTGAGCGGCAGACCCTGCGGCCGAGAGCGTTGCAGCTTGGGCGCGTTGCCTCGGTTTGCCAAGCGCGCTCAATACGAGCAATGCACCAAACAAGAATACCAAAGCTGATTGAGGACGCATCCGCCGTCTCTCCCGGTTGTCCGGCCTGCGACTTCTTTTAGGACCGCGTCACTATACCACTAGCCTGCATTTCTCACCAGCTTCTCGGAAGGGCGGGATGGCCATGCCACGTGGCACGGGCTTCCAGCCCGTGTTGGCAGGGTTGAAACCCAATACCGTTCACTTTATAATTCTGATGCTTTTCGCGAACTCAACCCGAACGTTACTCAGTTTCTGCCGCCGGCGTACGGAAAACTTACTTTGGGGTCGGCGCACCCCGCGCGGTCGCTGCCTGGCTTGTGGTGCAGGCATCTTGCCTGCTAGGTGTGGCACTGGCCTGCTGCCTCCGTCAAGAAGAGGCAGGCTGGAAGCCTGCACCACAAGCCAGGCTTGATTCCTCAAGCCTCGCGAAACCAGTTCTCACGCAGACTCTGAAGGCCCGTCCAGCCTCTGCTCAGAGACGGCGGGGCTGAAGCCGGGTTGAAGCCGATTTTAATCCCGCCGAAAAACGTGGACATTATCTGGCTCTTACCCCGCGAGCTTCACCACACCGCTCGCAGGCAAGAGCGACAGGGTTATTATGGAGCGCCTTTTAC
>JASHYZ010000600.1 GCA_030042795.1 Terriglobia bacterium
GCGGCGCGGAATTGTGGTTGTGATCTCCGACTTTTACGAACCTCCCGATCGAGTCGTCCGCGCGCTCGAGCCCTTGCGCTTCCGCGGCAACGAAGTTGTGCTCTTTCACATCTTGGACCCAAACGAAATCAGGCCCGAGATCAGCCAGCCGACCACGCTCATCGACCTTGAGACTGATGAAACCCTGGAGGTAAGCCCGGAGTATGTTCAAGATCAATACGCGATGCGGATCGATGCCCACGTTGAAACGCTGCGCGAGCGCGCTCACGGCTCCGGAATGGACTACTGCCTGCTCGCCACGGACCGGCCGCTCGACGGCGCGCTCCACGAATACCTCAGCGTCCGGCAAGGAAGGCTCTGAATGGGTTTTCTGGCGCCCTGGTTTCTGCTTGGTACGGCAGCGGTAGCCTTGCCCGTCTATCTACACCTCCTTCGCCGTCACCGGTCTGATCATCGCCCTTTCAGTTCCCTCATGTTCTTCGAGCGGCGCACACAGAGCTCCATCAAGCATCGCCGACTTCGCTATCTGCTGCTCCTCTCATTCCGTGTCGCACTGCTTTTGCTGCTCGCTCTTGCATTCGCGGATCCCTTCATCAGGCGCCCGGCAGCCAGTGTCGCGCCCAACAAGCTGCTGCTTCTGGTCATCGACAATTCATTCAGCATGCGTGCCGGTTCGCGATGGGCTGATGCCAAGCGCCAAGCTCTTTCTCTGCTAACCTCACGCAGGCCGACGGATCGCGCTGAGATCATGACGCTGGGCTCGCGCATTCAGGCGTTGACTCAGCCTACCGAAGACACCGCTGCTTTGCGGGCCGCAGTGGAAAGCATCGAACCAGGGGATTCCCGCGCCAACTTTGGCGAGCTCGTCCGCGCTGTTCGATTGCTTAGCGAAAACGCAGGGACACCGATCGAGCTTCACTTATTCAGTGACATGCAGAGATCGGGCATGCCGGCGAGTTTCACGGAGATGGCTCTTCCAGCCAACGTCTCGCTAATCCCCCATCCCGTAGCGGAAAAAGTAGAACCGAATTGGACAGTCGAAAGCGTTGATGCGCCCGGGCAGGTTTTCGACCCGAAGAAAGCAACTGTTCGGGCCGTCGTCGCCGGCTACCACACTCCGGCTGCCAGCCGCACGGTCTCCCTCGTCGTCAACGGAAAGGTGATCGCCACTCAAAATGTGCAGGTGCCGGCCAACGGACGCGCTACGGCTCAGTTCGATACGCTGGACGTGCCTTACGGACTCAGTCGTTGCGAAGTGAGGATCGATTCCGCTGATTCATTGCCCGCGGACGATGTGGCCTTGTTCGGCGTCCAGCGCTCCGATCCCGAGCGCGTCTTGTTTGTTCGCCAGCCGGACGATACCCGTTCACCCCTTTACTTCGGCACGGCGCTTGAGTCAGCCACACAAGCAGGGTTCAAACTCGAGACTGTCACCATCGACAAGGCAGCGAGCAGCCAACTGTCTAATTATGCCTTCGTGGTGCTGTCGGACCTTCTTTCTGTGCCGCAGCCGTTCGAACAGAATCTGCTGGAGTATGTCCGCCGCGGCGGCGGCGTTTTGTTGACGGCTGGGACCTCGGCGGCCCGCGCTACTCGCGTTCCGGTGTTTGAGGAGAACGTGTTGGGATCCCACGACTACTCACGGGACGGAAGCGGCTTTCTCACGGTGGGCCAAGCAGACCGCTCGCACCCCTCCATCGCGAATGCGGATGGGTGGGCAGGCGTTAAGTTCTACTTCGTCGTACGCGTGAACGACGCCAATGCCCAGGTTGTTGCCAGACTTGCGGACCAAACGCCCCTTCTTCTCGAAAAGCGCTTGGGCGAGGGCCGCGTGCTTTTGTTAACCTCCGGCTTGGATAATCTAACTAACGATTTTCCGCTGCATCCTGCTTTTATACCCTTTGTCGAGCAGACAGCGCACTACCTGTCGGGTCTTGAACGGAGCGACGGCACCCGAGTGGTGGATTCAGTGGTTGAACTCAGGAGCGGCAAGCAGCCGGCAACGAGCGTCGAGGTCATCGGTCCCGATGGACGCCGAGCCCTGTCGTTGGCCGAAGCCGTCTCAGCTCAAACATTCCCGTTAACCCGCGCGGGATTTTATGAGTTTCGCCGAGCCAACGGACACACGGATTTGGTTGGCGTCAACCCCGACCGCCGCGAGTCAGATCTCGATGTGATGCCGGACGATGTCGTGTCTCTGTGGCGCGCGGGCAGTAGTGGGAGCGGTCAGGCTTCCGCCAGCGGAGCCGCGCCGGCAGAGTCCAGACCTCGTGATGTCTGGTGGTACGTGATGTTGGTCGTACTGGCAACCGCGGTTGCGGAATCCTTGCTGGCTAGTCGATACTTAGGAGAGTTGCGGGAGGGCCCATGAGCAAGCGGGACCAACTCGACGCCTACCTGAAGCAAGTGGAGAAACGCCTGCGCCTCGACGCCCTGCTGAGGGGCGCCGCCATCCTGACCTCCGTAGCCTTGCTAACGACCGTTGCGCTGGTCCTTGCTACTAACGCGCTCCGCTTCTCTCAGGGAAGTATTACCGCCGCGCGCGTCGCCCTCTTCATCACGATCGCCGTTGCGCTGGGTCTGGGGCTGGTGCTTCCCGTGTACGCGCTCAATCGCCGCCGAGCGGCTCGCCGGCTTGAAGCCGCTCTTCCGGAGTTTCAGCAGCGGCTGGTCACCTTTGTTGATCGTGCGCCGGAGAAATCTGAACCCTTCATAGAGCTATTGGCAGCCGACACGCTGGATCTGGCTCGCAAGGCCGAGCCTGGTTTTTTGGTGCCTGATCGGAAGCTCTTGGTATCGGTCGCTGCCGGTGCGGCCTGCCTCGGTGTCCTTGTCTGGATGATCGTCGCCGGCCCCGGCTTTTGGGGCTACGGAGCCGCGCGGCTCTGGGCCGGAACTCCGCGCAGCGCCGCGGCGTTCTACGACATTCGGGTGAATCCGGGTGACGCCGTCGTTCGCCGGAACGCTACCGCAACCATCACTGCCCAACTGGTCGGCTTCGAAACTCCGCAAGCGCGACTCTACGCCTGCTATCGGAGTGCTTCACGGTGGGAGGAAGCCACCATGCAGCCGCAGGCGGGTGGGCCCGGTTTCCAGTTCTTCTTTGCGAGCCTACCGGAGGATGTTGAATACTATGTGGAAGCCGGCTTGGTCCGATCTCGCCACTTCAAGATTCGGGTGGTTGACCTGCCTTCGATCAAGCAGATTCATATTACGTACCACTACCCCGCGTGGACC
>JASHYZ010000601.1 GCA_030042795.1 Terriglobia bacterium
GCAGGCTGCAGCAAGCGAACGAATCCGGCCGGCAGTGGCACTAACTCCAGGCCCAGCCAGAGTGCAAATACCATCGGCGGAATTGCCACGTGCAGCTCTATCCGACCCTGCCAGATTTCATGAATCAGCAGCGCCAGCACGGAAGCGAACAGAACGATTTCCATCGCCGAATACGCGGCTGACACGACACCGCCAAAGGCGAGGGCCGTACCCACCACCACGACGGCCAGGACGATCTCGAGCGTCCGGTTCATCAATTGGGCCGCGCACTAATAAGCGTTGCGGTCGCGAAATCCTCTCCACAGAGTGAGCCAGAGAATTTTCATATCGAGCAAGAAAGACCAATTCTGAATGTAAAAAAGATCGCACTCAACTCGACGGGCGATGGAGGTATCGCCGCGCCAACCGTTAACCTGAGCCCATCCCGTGATGCCGGACCTCAGGAAGTGACGCACGTTATATTCCTCGATCTCACCCGAGAACTTGTCGACAAAGTGAGGGCGCTCGGGACGGGGACCTACCAGGCTCATATCGCCTCGAATTACGTTCCACAACTGAGGGAGCTCGTCCAGATTGAACTGCCGCAGAAAGGCGCCGAAGGCTGTGCGGCGAGCATCGTCCATGGTTGTCCAGACTCGATCGGCAGAGTCCTGGCTTTCGACCCGCATGGTTCGGAATTTGTGAATCATAAAGGTCCGGCCGTGGAGCCCCACCCTCTGTTGAGAGAAGAGGATGGGGCCGCGTGAAGTCAGTTTCACGAGGATCCCGATGAGAATGATAATTGGCGAGAGCAGGGCCAGGAGAATGCCAGCTACGACCACGTCAAACGAGCGTTTCAGTATCGCGTAAACCAAAGAGTCAGCCGGGCTCCGGTGCAGATCAACCACGGATGTTCCGAAGAACTCAAAGACAGTGGCGCTGGAAGACACTTCCTTCAGAAAGTCGCAGACCAGCCGCGACGGAACCGAAACGCGCGCTAACGCCCGCCTCAGGTCCGGCAACAGGCTCAGCCCGGCTAGAGGCAATGCTACCAAGATCTCATCCAAAGGTTCCCGGCGGCACACTGCCTCAAGGTCTTCTACCCCTCCTATGCAGCGTACCACGCCACCGGGATTTTCACCCACGGCGACGTACCCGATCACTTTACATTGCACCCAGGAGTTCTCTCGCACCCTCTCAGCCACGCGCTCCGCGCACTGTCCATCCCCTACGATGAGGATTCTCACATCAGCCTTTGGACCTGAATGGCGGTGGGCCAGGATGAGTAGAAGCTTGGGTAGAATCATGACGAAAAGTACGTTCAGGAGCCCGAGTAAGATGATGAAGAGGCGGGAAAACGAATAGGTCCGGACAAAGAAGGCGCCAAAAAAGATGGCCATCAGCACGGCTGCCGTCACCCAGACCGAACCCCAAAGCCAACGTGCCTGGTTTGCAGCCATCCAAAGTTGGTCGAGTTCTGCGACACGGCACAGCGCTCCCCACGTCAGCGCGGCCACCAGATAGAGCAAGACGTAGTCCGACGGACGCATGTTCGGCCGCACGGAAACGAACATGGGACCGAAGCGCAGCCAATAAGCCACCCAGTAGGCGGCCGAAAATGCTCCGTACAGACCGAGCTTAAGCGCGATCTGCTGTAATAGGAGCTTACTTCGGATCATAGCTGGACAACCTCGAAGCCCCCTTCGAGCCTGTCGGCACCGCCAACCGGCACAGTGGACTGCAAGGCTCAAAGCTTACAATCTGCGGTCACGTAATCCAGGACGGTCGCTACACGACGTTGGGTTGAGACAGGAAAGTTCCATCAGCGCGACGCGACTTGCCATTATAACATCGAGTGACCATCGTCTATACACCAACACTGCTGATTGTAGGGTACTGCTTCTGTGGAATCGCTCCATCTCGAATCTGCTTTTCCCAGTAAGCCTCAAGATCACTGAGTGTCTTCTTCAAGTCGTATTGCGGTGACCAAGCAGTTTCCGTGCGCATTTTCGCCGGGTCCCCCCATAACACCGACGGCTCTCCCGGACGCGCCCGTGTGGCGTCAACACGCACTTCGATGGGGATCGGAACGTCAGCGGCCAGCCATTCGATAAGCAATCCGACGGAAACCGGCTGTCCCGAGCAGAGTTGATAAACCTCGCCGGCCCGGCCCCGCTCCATGAGGAGCGCGTAACCGCGCACGATATCACGCACGTCCGAAAAATCACGTCCAACGTCCGGGTTCCCCACTGAGATGATCGCCGGGCGCAAGCCGGAGACGATTTCAGCGACCTGCCGGGCGAGACTCGAGCAAACAAAAGCTGGGCTCTGGCGCGGACCCGTGTGGTGGAAAGGGCGGGCTCGCACCACAGGCAGGTCATAGCTCAACCCGAATTGCACTGCCAGAAACTCGGCGGCGACCTTACTTCCGGCGTAAGGACTGCTGGGGCGCAAGAAGGTTTCCTCCGTCAACGGCAGGCCCTTCTCGCTTGCAGAGCCGTAGACGTCCGAGGAACTCACCAGGAGCAGCCGCGACTCAAACCCTTGATTGCGCCACGACTCAAGAAGGTTAAGGGTGCCACCGAGATTTACGTCATAGCACTCGCGGGGATTGCGGAATGACTCAACCACCGATGAGAAGGCGGCGAGATGATAGATGCGCTCGGGCCTGACTTCCGCCAGAACCTGCCGCACTCGATCGAAGTCCCGCAGATCAGCACATTCCAATCGGAGCTGCGGGAGCAAATGCTCAATTCCTTGAAGGCT
>JASHYZ010000602.1 GCA_030042795.1 Terriglobia bacterium
CGCTGGTCATTACCCACCACAAATACACGATTGCCTGCGGGGCCAATTACTTGAGATCGATAGGTGGTTGGGCCGAATGTGAGCTGGACTGGCTGGCGACTCCAACGGCGCAAAAAAGGTCCTCGTTCGCGGACCATCCACACCTCTGGGCCTTCACCCGGCCCGCATGGGCGCAGGAACAGGAAGTATTTCCCATCGGGCGTCCAATTACCAAAGCATTCGCCGGTGGGCGTGCCCGAGGCAAAAGAAACTGGACGCGGAACGCCCCCCTTAGCGCTCACTTCCCAGATTGAGTTCGATTTGCCAGTGTAAACGTCAAAGCGCAGCGCGCTGCCGTCGGGTGACCATACAGGATGGGACACTGCACCCGGCGCCCGCGCGAGGACCCGCGGCCGGGAACCGTCCATATCGGCGACGTAAATCGCCGTCGCGTCGCCTAAGAGGACGTAGGCGATCCGAGATCCGTCGGGCGAGAGTCGCCCGTGTTCAACGGTGAGATCACCAACTCGACGTGGTGGACCTCCGGGAAGTGGAAAGAGCCAAACTGGCCAGTTCGACGGAAACTCGGCGACAGACCGCGAAATCAGCAGGCTTGATAGATCGGGAGATATGTCCAGCAGGTCCCGAAACAGGTATTCCGTGGGCAGGGCTACGGCTCTTCCGCCGTCGATCGAGATCGACATGAGGGTTCGCCGACCTTCGGGGCCTTCCATGAAGTAGACTTGCCTGCCGTCCGTAGCAAGCGTGCTTTTGGGGAGGCGATCATCGGTTAATCGGCTGACCCTTACCAGTCGGGGCGAGGGCAGTGGGCGTCTCAACCAATTCATCGAGAGAGCGAGCGCTGCGATGCTCACCCCCAGGGCAAGCAAATAACCTTTACCTAGATTTGGACGTGCCTTGCGGCCGAGCTCCGAGTCCTCTACTACAGCGGGTGGAGTCGGCTGTGGCAGCGGCATCGGCCACTCTACGGGCGCAATAAAGCGGTATCCACGCCGGGGTAGAGTCTCGATGAAACGCGGTTGTTCGGCCGAATCATTCAGTTCGGCGCGCAGCCGGTTCACCGCGGTGTTGAGGCCATTGTCGAAATCGACGAAAGTGTCATGGGGCCAGAGCTTCCCTTGAAGTTCGTCGCGCGTAACGAGCTCGCCCGGACGCTCCAGTAGGGTAGCCAGCACGTCGAATGACTGACGCGGAAGCCGGAGCTTGCGGCGGCCCTTCTACAACTCGCCCGTTTCAAGATTGGCCTGAAACAGGCCGAAGCGCACAACGCGGTTTCCTTTGAAGATCGCACTCGGCAAGTGGCTGGGTTCCCCCGCCATGGTCCAACTCCTTCACTTTGAATGACTAACAATGTTAGGCGCATTTTAGCAGAAAGTTAGACGCCGTCTATTGAAATAGGGTCCCATTCGGGGCCAGATTTCAGGCGCACAGGCGGGCGGCGATTGTGGCGGCAAGGCTTGAGCTGCTCCTCGCTGTCTTTGGCAGGCGACCGAGTTGCCGGCCAAGCCCGATTCAGCTTTGGGGGATCCGCAATGACGCGAGGGCAGACCGGTAAGGGAATATTGACGACAACGGAACCACGACCGTTGGCCATGGCTGCAGGCGTAGGTCACAGCCGCTGTAGGTTAAATAAGCTTTCATTTACCGCAGGACTCGTCCTATGGTGGGGACTTAGCAACGCCTCTGCGCAGACGTGGATCCAGTTGCAGCCCGCCGGGCAAGCGCCCACTGCCAACAGCAACATGAACGCGGTGTACGACAGCACCGGGAACAACATGATCGTGTTCGGCGGCGGTTTTACACCACGAAACAACGTCACCAGCGTCCTTTCGAACGCCAACGGGTTCGGTGGGACGTCGGCCTGGACACAGCTCGCCCCGAGCGGCCAACTGCCTCCGATCAGGTCTTTCCACAGCGTCGTTTATGACGCTACGGACAACGAGATTGTGATATACGGCGGATTCACTGGGTCGGGCGACAATCAACCACTGCTAAATGATGTCTGGGTGTTAAGGAACGCAAATGGGCAAGGTGGAACCCCTGCCTGGACACAGCTTTTCCCGGGTGGCGGTCCGCCCACCCAACGAGCTGTTCACACAGCGGTTTACGACCCGTCATCAGACCGAATGATCGTCTTCGGAGGCTGCACCGGTGGCAGCAGCTCAAGCTGTAGCACGCCCTTAAACGATGTGTGGGTGCTTACGAACGCGAGTGGCCTCGGTGGAACCAGCCCTGAGTGGGTGCAGCTTGAGCCTTCAGGGCCCCTTCCGCCGGCCCGTTCCAGCCATACTGCGGTGTTCGACTCAGCGTCAACCGTATGATCATTTTTGGAGGCAACTCGGGAGGCGGTAGCCCCCTGAGTGACGTCTGGGTCCTTTCCAATGCGAACGGCTTAGGGGGAACACCGCAGTGGGCTGAGCTGCAGCCCACCTCAAGTGTTCCCGGACATTATAACCACACAGCCGTCTACGATCCGAACACGAACCGCATGACCGTCTTCTCGGGGGTGTCCTCGGATTCTAGTTTGGGCTCCGGGGAGTCGAATGAGGTATGGGTTTTGACCAATGCCAACGGGCTTGGGGGACTGTCCGCTTGGATGCAGTTGTCACCCTCTGGTGGGCTGCCTTTGGCCCGAGAGAATGCGGACGCAATCTACGATCCGAGCTCGAATCGGATGAGTATCTTCAGCGGTGTGCAGACCTCTCCAGGAGGCCGTTTGGCCCTCTATGACACGTGGGTGCTGACGGACGCGAACGGAATTACAACCTCCCAGCTCCAGATTCAGCAAATCCTGCCGAACAACGGCGGCAACGCTGGTCAGGTCACCGTGCAGATTATTGGCAGCGGATTCGTCCAAGGTGATCAGGTGGCGCTGGTTGGGCAAGGGGAAGCAGCTATAACAAGCAGCAACGTCACTGTCGTAAGC
>JASHYZ010000603.1 GCA_030042795.1 Terriglobia bacterium
GCCACCGCGATATGCTCGATGGCACTCTCCAGGTTCGCCTCGCCCGCGTTCTCGCTGAAAACCGCGGTGATGACCTTACGCCCCGAAAGAGCGGCAAAGGTGAGAGGCGAGACAAACTCCCGGGCCGCGGCGGTCATCACAACTTGCACTTCAAGGCCGCGTTCCTGCAACAAACGCACCAGTTCGGCCGCCTTGTAGGCTGCGATCCCGCCCGAGACTCCGAGCGCTATGCGCATGGGACTTGCTCTTCGCGTCAGTTCTCGCTCGGTTCCTTGCCGTCCGAGCTGGCGTCTGCTTTGAGGTTCTCAAAAGGCACCAGGTTCGCCGAAACCTCAAGCTGGGCTACCCTGGTGGGCCGTGTGGTAGTGGTCTGGATCAGAGGGCGCGCACCCGCCTGAAGCTGCCGCGCCCGTTTGGCAGCGAGCAGAATAAAACGGTACTTGCTGTCAATGGCTTGAGATGAATCCATTCTTGGCTTTTCCTCCAAAAGTCTTGACGATCTCGCTCGCCCGGCCCTGCTGGATCACTCGCCGGGATCGCGCCGCCGTCACCACGGCTTTCAATGCCCGGTCCGCCGCAGCAATCTTGTCATTCACGATCAGAAAGTCGTATTCGCGCCAGTGGCGAATCTCGCGCCGCGCGTTAGCGAGCCGTTGCTCGGTTTCTGCCGCGGGAGCAGCCGTACCTGATTGCCGCCGCCGCAATCGCCGCTCGAGTTCTTCGAAAGACGGAGGCAACAGAAAGATGCTCACCGCCTCGGGTAACCGGCGCCGCACCTGGCGATGCCCTTGCACGTCAATGTCGAGCAGGACGTCTTCGCCCGCTGCGTGAGCCTGGCGAAGCGATTTCCACGACGTGCCATAAAGCTTACCGTGAACTTCAGCCCACTCCACAAACTCGCCTCGGGCGAGCATTCGCTCAAAAACCTGCCGTGAAACGAAAAAGTACTCACGGCCGCTCCTTTCACCCGGGCGAGGCGCGCGTGTGGTGTGAGAAACCGAAAAGCGAAGTCCGGGCAACGAACGCAGCAACCGTTTGATAAACGTCGTCTTCCCGGCTCCGGACGGCGCTGAGATCACAATGACGCTCCCCGGAGGAGAGCCTGTTTTTAAGCGAGACAATATCGCAACTCGGTATCGCTACTCGATTCCCTATTCGATATTTTGAGCCTGCTCGCGGAGTTTTTCAACTTCAGTTTTAATGTCGATCGCCTGGCGGCCGATCTCAGACCCTACCTCGGGCACGTCATTCGTCTTCGATAAAATCGTATTGGCCTCGCGATTCATCTCCTGCAGCAGAAAATCCAGCTTCTTGCCCACTTCGGAGCTCTCGCGGAGCAGGGCACCAGCTTGTGCCAGGTGGCTTTTCAGGCGTGTCAGTTCCTCGGCGATATCAGAGCGCGAGACCAGATAGAGCACCTCCTGCGCCAGCCGTCCGGGTTCGATCGAAGAGACAGGTGAGCTGCCCGGCTCGCTGCCCATCAGGTCGTGAAGCCGGCTTTCGAGACGGCGGCGATAGAAATCCTGTGCGCTTCCGGCCCGGCTCGCCACGTCTTCGGTGAGCGCTTTCACTCGCTCCAGCCGGGACTGTACGTCACGTTCCAACGCCTGGCCTTCAGCCGCTCGCATGGCTTCGTGCTCGCTCAAGGCCTGCTCCAACAGACGATCGAGAACGATGCCCACGCGTTCTCTCATACCCTCCGGAAGATCCTCATCCGGCGACGCGATCATGCCGGGGATCCGCAACAGTGCTACCGGGTCCGGAGGGGCGAGCACGCCGAACTGCTGACGAAGTCCGTCGCAGGCCGCTACGTAACCCTCCAGCAACTGGCGGTTCAGCCGGAGTTGTTGGGCGCCCAGGCGATCGAAGTTGACGCTTACCTCCAGGTGTCCACGTGCCACGTGCTGCTTCACCCTGCGCCGGACGGCGGGCTCGAACGCCTCCAGCGCCGCCGGCAGGCGGAGCTGCATGTCTAGAAACCGGTGATTGGTGCTCTTGATGCTTACTGAGAGCGAAAACTCGGCCTCCTCGGTGCGTCCGCTGCTGTAACCGGTCATGCTGCGGATCATGTTCTAGTTGCCTGGAGAGTCATTTGAGACATCTTTGGAGGTATAACGTCGTCGATCCGGTCGCGCCGCGACAGAGCCTCGGAGCGCGCTGCCCCTCACCGCTCGCGACCGCTAAAGCGCGCAAGTATATCACGAGGCGAGGACGGAACCCCATTGGATTCATAACCTGTGTCACAGCAATATGAGATGTTCCTATTGCGGCAAAGTAGAAAGTTCCTGTTCCAGACCGGCACACTAGCCGGACGAGCGAACAGGAGGAGGTTGGTGTTCATGAAAATGCTAAGTTGTTTATTTTCAGCGCCAGCCATTTTCCGACCTAGCATTTTCGACCCTGCGGCCTCGAACAACAGCGTCCAAATATCCGCATCCATGCCAAACGACGGCATGTATGCACTACCTCGGCACACCCTGGTCCGGTGTGGCTGGACGCCAGAATAACAGGCGCCTCAACGCAGGGTCGCGTCCGCCTCCAGAGTTGAGAGTTGTGTTGTCTAGCCTACGCCTGAGCATGCCACATCGGGAGACCTTAGCCGTTAGCAACTTGTTTGACACCGACTCATGGACTTTGGGAAAATTTCGTACTTCCAGTGAAAGAGCAAAGGCCATCTCTTACGCAGCAACTGCAGCAATTCATGCGGGGCGATTCGACTGTTGCCGATTCGCTGCTTCGAGAAGTATTGCCCAAACTCTATGAGATTGCCGTTCGCGAATTGAAGCGCGAGCGGCACATGGCGCCGGTCTCAAAAACGGAGCTCATCAACGAGCTCTGGCTCAGGAGCCTTTCGAAAGGCGGCTGGGAGATTCGGGA
>JASHYZ010000004.1 GCA_030042795.1 Terriglobia bacterium
CGGGGAAGCGTGGGGCCGCCTGCTGAGGGAAGGCCGCGCGGCTTCTGCGCTCAACCATCCCAACATTTGCGCGATCTACGATATCGGCGAAGAGGACGGCCTCCACTACATCGCCTTCGAATATGTCGAAGGCCGCACGCTTAGCGATCTCGTTCGCGAGGGACCGCTCGCGGCGCTCACCGCGCTGATTTACACCGGTCAGGTTGCCGCGGCCCTCACGCATGCCCACAACCGCGGATTCATTCACCGCGACCTGAAGAGTTCGAACGTGGTGATTACGGCCGAGGGCCAGGCCAAGCTGCTTGACTTCGGACTGGCGCGCCGGCTTGACAGCCAGACGATCGAGGCCATGACGCAATCCCGGCAGTCGCTGGCTGACATCGGGGGCGCCGCGGGAACGCTGTGTTACATGGCGCCCGAAGTGCTGCGCGGCAAGCCGGCCAGCGTGCGCAGTGACTTGTGGTCGCTGGGCGCGCTGCTTCACGAGTCGCTCTGTGGAAAGCTTCCCTTTCAGGGTGAGACGCCTTTTGAATTGAGCCTCTCCATCATGCTGGAGGCGCCGCAGCCTCTGCCCCCAGAGATTCCCGCTGCGGCCCGAGCGGTGGTTGTGAAGTGTCTTCAGAAAGAGCCCACGAAGCGTTACGAAAGCGCCCAGGAGCTTGGGGAAGCTCTGGAGAAAGCGCGCGCTGTACTCGATGCCAAGCCCGCGCCCTGGTACCGCCGCTTGCTCATGATCGGCGGTCTTTCTCTTGCTCTTGCAGCCGGGCTCGCACTGGCTTGGCGATGGCATCATGACGCCACAGCTCGCGCGGCGCCGCCGGTCGTTACCGTGGTCAACTCCCCTGCGCCTTCGGAGAACGTAACGCCCAGTTCCGAAGTTCAAGAGCCGCCGCCCGCCCAAGGTCCAACGCAGCATCAGCCATACCAGGGAACTCCGGGCTTCAAGGTTTGGGTCAACACGAAGAGCCGTATCTACCACTGTTCGGAACCTCCCAATCACAGCGGGGACAATTGGGAAGCGATGCCGCAGATCGAGGCGGAGAAGAACGGCTATCGCGCGTCGAGAAGCAAGCCGTGCGAATAGAGTGCTTCACGCGCGGCTCAGCTTGGCCAAGACCTCGATATGAAAGGTCTGCGGGAAGAGGTCGAACAGGTCGAGCGATTCCAGGCGATAACCGTGCCCGGCCAGAAACGCCAGGTCGCGGGCCAGCGTGGGCGGCTGGCACGATGCGTAGTGAATGCGGCCGGGGCCAATTTCCGAAAGGCGACGCAGCGTTTCCCCTTCGGCCCCGGCGCGTGGCGGATCGAGCACCACGAGTTCGGGAGCGGCCTGGGCGTATCGCCGAAGGAAGTCGGCCACCCGCGCCGCCACCGCCCGCACGTTAGCAAGGCCAAGCGCCCCAGCCATGCGAGCAAGATCAGAAGAGGCTACATAATTAGCCTCTACTCCGATGACCTGGGCAAAGCCTCGTGCCAGGGGAAGCGTGAACAGTCCCGCCCCGGCGTAAAGATCGAGCGCCAGGCCCCGGCCGTCTGCAGGGTGGCTGGTGACGGCTTCGACGAACTCCGCTAAGAGAAAGCGCGAAGCCTGAAAGAAGGAGCCGTTGCTGATCTCATACCGAAACTCGCCCACCCGGTAGGAAAGCGACTTCCGCCCGAAGGCTCGTGGCTCGCCTGCGGCCGTCTTGCTCGAACGAGGGTGCTCTTCAGAACCTCGATTATTGCCCGCCGCATAGGCTGCTGTCCGGCCGTTCGAGCCCGGCTCGATAGTGACGCTGGCGACTCCGGCAACAGAAGCCAGCAACTCCTCCGCGATGCTTCCGGCGTCGCCGTTGCCGCCATGCAGCGTCACCAGCACTTCTTCGTCGCGGTCATCCACCAACAGATCTAAACCGGAGCAGCCTGCCAGGCGTGCCGCCCAGGCACTCCCATTGAGTTGCTCCAGAACCGCATTCAGCCGCGGTGAGGCGATGCGGCACGTCTCGATGGGAATCAGGTGGTGCGAATCGGCCTCGAAAAAGCCGAGTGCTCGCTCACCGTCTTCGCCTTGGCCCAACTTCAGTTGAACCTGGTTGCGGTAGTGCCACGGCTCGGCGGCATGCAGCGTGATCTTTCCGGGCCAGTCGATGTGGCCGATTCTCCGCAGGGTTTCCCGGAGAATCTCGCGCTTGGTTTCGAGCTGACCCGCAGCGTCGAAATGTTGGTAATGGCATCCGCCACAGCGTCCGAAATAGGGGCAGGAGGGCGTCACGCGCTCAGGTGAGGGCGTGAGAACCTCAAGAAGCCGGGCATGCATCATGCCCTTGGCCTGGCGAACCAGCTCCACTTCGACGCGCTCACCCGGTAGCGCGTACGGAACCAGCACAGGATGCCCGTCGTGGTGGCCGAGCGCGCCGCCGCCGTAGACCAGCTTCTGAGGGATGATTTCAAACCGATATGGAGAAGTGGATTGCACGCGCTGGCCTTCAAACTTCACTTGCGGCCCTGCCAGCAGAAGCTGAAGGAGTTTTCGTCAGTTGGCTGTAGCGGCGCTCGAAGCCTACCCTGCAAGGGAGCGCCGAAGTTGTTGAAAGAACAGGCCATGTGGTCATAGACCGCTGCTACAGCGGGATTTCTTCACAGCCTCGCACGGCTGGGAGCGTCCAAAGGACGCCGAAGCTGTGAAAGAACGCAAGGTCTCATCACAAAGGCACCGAGAGTGTAAAGGAAGAAGTCTTTTGTTTTCATAAACATCGTGGGGTATTTCACATAACACCTTTATTTTCATCAACATCGTGGGTTTAAAAAATCGATCCTTTATTATCAATAAGATCGTGGGTTCTTCCTTCATTTCGCGATTTTTTGGAGGATGAATATCAAGCTAGTTCAGGCAATGTCGTTAAGTCCTTGTAGATGATAGTGTCGGGCCCGCACGAGACGTTGAAAGAGGTCGCGCTCCATGGTGCGACGATTGAGCCGGTAAGCGAACTCAGCCACATAGCGGGGCAGATGTCGAGGTTCCACTTTATGATGAGTGCCCAGCAGAAAGCGCTTCAGGTTGGAGAGGGTAATGTGGACCCAGGGAAACAGTCGATGGGCGGCCTTGGA
>JASHYZ010000604.1 GCA_030042795.1 Terriglobia bacterium
AAGCCCCGCAGCCCCTCTTGGTCGAGCTGGTGCCGCACGGCATCGACGTTCGGCTGCTGCGCGAACTTCACGTACACCAGCGTGCCGCCCCGGAAGTCAATGCCATAAGCCAAGCCGCGGTGCCAGATCATGGAGCCGATACCCACGAGCGCCAGCAGCAACGAGGCGCCGATAAAGTACCACTTCTTGCCCATGAAGTCGAATTTTGGTTCGTGAAAAAACTCCATTAAGCCTTACCCCACCTCTGACTAAGTTGACACCGCGCTCGCACGCGATGTTCCGAATTTAGCCTTCAGCCATCAGTTATCAGCATTCAGCCGACGGAACTGGTAACTGAAGGCTGATGGCTGAATGCCGTTTATCGTCCGTTGTGCCCGTTCGCTCGGGCACGGAGAAAACGATCCACGGTGCGCGCCAGGCGATCCACAGTCTGGTCAATATGGTCGACTCTGCGATCGATGTGGTCGTTCTGCGATCAAACGTCTTGAGAGCCGTCGTGATCGCGTCGTTGACTTCCTTCTGCGATTCGATAAACGCAGTTACACGCACCGTGAGTTTGTCCACCGTACCCTGTAGGCTGCCCACGGTCCTCTCCAGGCTGCCCATTGTGCTCTGCAGATCGACCATCACGTTCTCCAGGCGCGAGAGTCGCCGGTCAGAGGCAATCTCGACGCGCGCCAAGGCACGCTCCAGCCTGTCCATTCGAGCTTCGCTCATTCAAGCCTTCACTGATTCTAAATGAGATAGTGGCTTTGTTCCTCGAATTAGCCCTCTTTTTCGGTGCCCCGCCGCTGTGTACCATTCAGATAATTCTGCCTTGGCTCAATTAAAGTAACACTTTGCCTATCAATAACCTCTTGGCTTTACAAAAATAACTTCTTTGTTTTCAAATACCTCTTGGCTTTGCAATTTGCTATAAAACTATCTCCTTTATTTTCAATAACCTCTTGGCTTCGTTCGGTACGTTGTCCTCAACCTTCAGCAATCAGCTTTCGGCGATCAACAACTGCCCTGCGCTGGACGCGGAGGGGCTGGATGCTGGACGCCGGACGATTTAGGAGTAATCGCTGTACTGATTTTAAACCACATAGTGGCTTCGTTCCTCGATTTTAGCCTCCTACAGCTTTCAGCAATCGGCGAACAAGATCTGCGGTTTACTGATGGCTGACGGCTAGCTAAATGCTGAGCGCCTGGCCTGCCGTTCGCTTCGTTAATTCCCAATCGAAAATGGCGCGCGAGACGTAAACCGAGGTGAACAGGTTGGCCACCAGACCAATGGTTAACGTCACGGCGAAACCCTTAATAGGACCCGTGCCAAAGGTGAACAGGATAGCCGCCGAGACTACCGTGGTGACGTGCGTATCAATGATCGTCTTGAAGGCGTGCTCGAATCCACCAGCCACAGCCGCACCTACCGCCTTTCCCGCGCGCAACTCTTCTCGGATGCGCTCAAAGATCAGCACGTTGGAATCGACGCCCATACCAACCGTCAGGATGACGCCTGCAATGCCCGGCAGGGTCAAGGTGGCGCCGATGTAATTGAAGACCGCCAGCAAGATCATCAGGTTAAGAACCAGGGCAATATCGGCGTTTATCCCCGCGCCGCGGTAGTACACCAGCATGAATCCCATGATGGCCACGAAGCCGATGATGCATGCCCACACGCCGTGGCGAATAGAGTCAGCCCCAAGCGAGGCCCCCACCGTCTCCTCCTGTTGAGTGCTGATGGAGGCGGGCAGCGAACCCGAGTTGAGGACGAGAGCCAAGTCGGAAGCCTGCTGAACCGTGAAGCTTCCCTGAATCCGGCCACGATCAGTGATCTGCGTTTCGATGACGGGCGCGGAGACCACCCGATTGTCCAAGACAATGGCCAGCCTCTTGTTCACGTTCGCGCCCGTCACCTGGCCGAAGCGGGCGGCCCCGTCACGAGTGAGGTTGAAAAGAATATCCGGGCGGCCATTTTCATCCTGCGAAGGCTGAGCGCCGCCCGGACTGAGGTCCCGCCCGGTGACCGCTGCAATTTGATTGACGATGTACCACACTTCGCCGCTGGTGCTATCGGAAGTGTCCGGTTGGCCAGGGAGTAACTGCGTGTCCGGCGGCAGGATGCCGCCGTGCGCGGCCAGCGCCGCCTCACGCGAAGGGTACGGACCGTCCTGCACAATCTTGAGCTCGAGCATGGCTGTCTGCTGGATGATATCCCTCACCCGCGTGGGATCGGTAACATCAGGCAGCTCCACCACCAACTCGTAGTCACCCTCCGTGCCATAGTGCGCGACATTCGCCTCCACCACGCCGTAAGCATTAATGCGGCGATTGATGGTGTCCATCGCCTGGTCAAGCGTGCTGCTTCTGATTTGAGCCAGGGAAGTTGTTTTGAGCGCGAGCTGCCGCGCCGTGGGATCGCCCGGCACTGCTTCAAGCTGCCAATCGGAGAACTGGTCGTTGACCAGAGTCTGCAGGTCGCCGGTGCGGTTCTGAGGCAGCCCTTTGATTAAAATATGGGTGAGATCCGCCTTCCGGGCTTCCGAATAGCCGATGTTCTTGTTACGAAGGCCGTCTCGAATACGTTCCAGCGCTTGGTCAGTAACGAGGTTAACCGCATCGTCCACGTGGACCTGCAAAACCAGGTGCGTGCCGCCCTTAAGATCGAGCCCGAAGTGAATGCGCTCGCTGAGATTCTGCTTGAGCTGCTGGAAATTCCTGGGCAGGCCGACGATGCCCACGACGCACACCGCGATTACCGCCAGAATCACAATCACCCGAGTTCGAACTTTCTCCATCATGCCCTTAAAAACCTTTCAGATCGTAGATCGTAGTTCCTGGATCGTTGATCATTGTCCATCGACGAACTACGATCCACGATCTACGAACAACGATCTACCTTTCAGCAAGCAGGCTTTTCTACTTCTTCTTGGCGCTCTCACCCTGCTTGCCACTGGCGTCCCCTGCTTCAGGTTGCAGTCCGGCAATGGCCGTGCGAGAAACATCAATCTTCACCTGATTGGCGATCTGGAGTTGTACCACGCCTTCACGAAACCCAGTGATGGTACCGTAGACTCCGCCGGTGGTAACCACCCGGTCTCCGCTCTTGAGGCTGGAAAGCATCTCCTGCGTCTTTTTCTTCTGCCGCTGTTGCGGGACGATGAGCAGAAAATAGAACACAGCGAAGATCAGCAGAATGGGCAGCATTTGCACGAGAGCCTGCCCGGAGCTTGGGGAAGCCGCAAAGACAAGACAAATAGGTTGCATGTAGCCAATCCGCCGCGTGCGCAGCCTATAGTATAAAGATGGAGAAAACCCGCCAAGAACGGGCGGGCCTACCGGGAGCGGTCACCCGACTTGCCCGGTTCCAGTCAGGAGTCCAGAGCCTCGCCCGCTACCGGTCCATGACGAATTCTGGACCTGTAGCTAGTATACTCGCCGGAGCCGATAGCGTCGCGAATTTCGCGCATGGTGTCAAGATAAAAGTGGAGGTTATGACGGGTGGCCAGCATGGGTCCCAACATTTCACCGGCCATGAAGAGGTGCCGCAGGTAGGCACGGCTGTAACGGCGGCACACCGTGCACGAGCACGCCGGGTCTAATGGCCCTCGATCGTGCGCGTAGCGGGCGTTCTTGATGACGATTCGGCCTTGCGAGGTAAAGATGGAACCGTTGCGCGCGTGGCGCGTGGGCATGACGCAATCGAACATATCCACGCCGCACCCTACACATTCCACCAAATCCTCCGGGGTGCCCACGCCCATCAGGTAACGGGGACGGTGTTCAGGCAGGAGCGCCGCAGTAAATTCGGTGAACTCATAAGTGGCGGACTTGGGTTCGCCCACCGATAGACCGCCGAGAGCGTAGCCTTCAAACCCGATCTCAATCAACTCCTCGGCGCTTTGGCGCCGAAGTTCGGGATCAATGCCGCCTTGGACGATGCCGAACAATGCCGGGACTCGGGACTCGCGACTCGGGACTCGGGATTCGGTGTTCGGGGTTCGGGGTTGGGCTCCCAATCGTGGAGCGAGTCGTGATGAGGAGGGGACTCGGACTCACCCGAGAT
>JASHYZ010000055.1 GCA_030042795.1 Terriglobia bacterium
TATTCGATGAGAGGTTCGTCGGGATTAGGTCTCATGCGCTCGCGCCTAATCTTCTCCTCATGTTCTTCGATCACCTTCAGGCGCCCCGCGACTTTGCGCTTGAGATCCTTGTTGCGCCCCATCGTCGACTTGAATTATAGCAGCCTAGGCTCACGGTCATCGCGGTTAACTTATTGGCATCGTAGCCCAGCGCTCTCCAATCAAGGTCGTGATTCAGAAACACACCCGCAGCTCAGTTGTAGTACCATGCATTTCTCGCGGAAAAGCGAACTGCGTTGCGACGGTTCGACCGCTTCGCGAGAACGGAGCCAGTCCCATGCGGAGCTATCCTCACATCATCACAATTGCTGCGGTCTACGTCCTTTGTTTTGCGGCCAGCGCCCGCGACGCCGACGCTCAAGCGCTCACTGTGAAATCGCCCGACGGGAAGCTGGTTCTCAGCTTCAGTGTGAAGAAGCTCCCTGCCCCTTATGCGCCTAGCGAGCGGCCGTATTATAGCGTGTCGTTCGAAGGCCGCGATCTGATTACCGATTCTCCTCTTGGCCTCATGTTCGACAGCGCACCCGCGCTCGATCACGATCTTACGGTCAAGAGCAGCTCAACGGATTCGCACGATTCTTCATGGGAAGATTCGATCAATGACAACCGCACTGTGCGAGACCACTACAACGAGCTGACCGTTCATCTTGAGGAAGCGGCGCAGGGGACGTCTGTGGGACGTCAGCTTGACATCATCTTTCGTGCCTACAATGAAGGGATCGCGTTTCGTTACGTGCTGCCTCAGCAGCCGGCGCTGCAGAAGTTCGTCTTGAGCAACGAAGCCACCGGGTTTTATTTCGCGCGCTCGGCTGCGGCTTTTGCCTTGAAACTCGACAGTTTCACCAGTGCCTACGAGGACGAATTTCAGAAGATGGCGCTCGGAGAAATCAGCACCTCGTCCTTGGTGGGTCTGCCGTTACTGGTTCACGTGCATGATGGCCCTTGGGTCGCGATCACCGAGGCCGGCCTCGAGGACTACGCGGGTATGTACCTCACTGGCGCCTACCATATTCCGAACGGCCTCGCCGCCAAGCTTTCTCCGCTCCCGAATCATCCCCAGCAGGCGGTGGCGGCGTCAACGCCCAAGGCCTCGCCCTGGCGTGTGCTGATGGTGAGCGCGCAGCCGGGCGGCCTCATCGAAAGTCACGACCTTGTGCTCAATCTCAATCCGCCTTGCGCGCTCGGCGACACCTCATGGATCGAGCCCGGCAAGACGGCGTGGGACTGGTGGTCCGGCGACTACGCCACCGGCGTTGATTTCAAGCCCGGAATGAATACCGAGACGCTGGAGCATTACATTCAGTTTTCCGCTGACCACCACCTGCCTTACATGCTG
Source organism: Terriglobia bacterium (assembly GCA_030042795.1). Next base: position 1,376 of record JASHYZ010000055.1, read on the forward strand.
ATTGACGCCGGTTGGGCCCGCCAATCTGCGGCAGGACACAACGCGGATGAGGCTGACATTACGCATTGGGGCGATAACGTCGATTTACCCGCCGTCATCGCTTTCGCCAAAGAGCGCCACGTGAAGGTGCTGCTCTGGATGCACTGGCTGTCGGTACAGGCGCAGATGAACGAGGCCTTTCCGCTCTTCGAGAAATGGGGCGTTTCGGGCATCAAGGTGGATTTCATGAACCGCGACGATCAGGAGATGGTGAACTTCTACTATCGGGTCACGCGCGAGGCTGCGAAGTATCACTTGGTGGTGGACTTTCACGGCGCCTTCAAACCCACCGGGATGCGGCGTACCTATCCCAACCAGCTTACTCGCGAGGGCGTGCTCGGCATGGAGTACAACAAGTGGAGTTACCGCGATACACCCTATCACCACCTCATTTTGCCCTTCACGCGCATGCTGGCCGGGCCTCTCGATTACACACCGGGCTGCTTCAACAATGCCACGCGCGATCAATTTGAACCGCGAAATGTGAACCCGATGTGCCAGGGCACCCGCGCCCACCAGCTTGCCATGTACGTGGTCTATTTCAGCCCGCTCGAGATGTTGTCCGATTACCCCGAGAGCTACGATCACAATTCGGGCATGGACTTTCTTGACCAGGTTCCGACGGTGTGGGATGAAACTCGCGTGCCGCTAGGCGATCCTGGCGAGTACATCGCCGTCGCCCGTAAGAAGGGCGCCACCTGGTATCTGGGTGCGATGACCGATTGGACGCCGCGCGATCTGGACATTCCGCTGAGCTTCTTGGGCGCCGGATCGTACCAGGCTCGAATTTACCAAGACGGTCCCAATGCCGCCGAGAACGCTACGGATCTGACAATTCGCAACGCCACGTACCAGGCCGGCGATCATCTCACCGTACATCTCGCCTCGGGCGGCGGTGTGGCCGCCACGTTCACTCCTGCACCGGCAGGTCAGTAGGCATGGTTTTTAATCAGGATTGATGAGCGTCGACTTCATCATCACATTGATCTTGACTTTAGGCCTCAGCTTGCAAATACGCTAGTACTATTATAGGATTAATAGATTAACTATTTTCTTGGAATGTGGATCGCCAACTAACCCGATGGGGCTATTCGCCCGGCGTAATCACGATATTTCGAAATGCCACCCGGCCTGC
>JASHYZ010000605.1 GCA_030042795.1 Terriglobia bacterium
ACTCGAGGCTGCGCGAACCTTCAAGCCTATGAGCACCGAAGAGGTCGCAGCTTTGCTGGCGAAGACCAAAACAGCGGCGATGACCGGCCGGTTTGAGCCCTTTAAGACCACGAGCGACTTTGATGGCACAGCGCATAATCCCCAATGGTTGGGATAGCGCGCCGCGGTTTCTGGTGTTTTGAAATCTCGAAATATGCCACCTGAAACGCGAGGGGACCTCGCCGGTTTGACGTCGAAGACCTCGTCCCTTGTTGCTGCCACTTCGGCGCGCGGTTTCAGGTGGCAAAGCTGAAGGGCTTGCAACACTGCCTCGGCGCACCGTTTCAGCCGAGCTTGTGTCGAGGGTCACTTGATCTTCATCTAAGTTCCATCGGGATTCAGCTATGTGGATCGTCAGACTCGCTCTCCGGCGGCCGTACACCTTTGTCGTCGTGTCTATCCTTATCCTGTTGCTGGGCGTGTTCACGATCATTCGAACCCCCAAGGACATTTTCCCCAACATCAACATCCCGGTGGTGAGTGTGTTGTGGAATTACCAGGGCCTCTCTCCCGAACAACTGGCGGAGCGCATCGTGGCCAACAACGAACGGGCCATGACCACCACGGTGAATGATATCGAGCATATCGAGTCGCAGACGCTGAACGGAATTTCCGTCATTAAGGTCTTCTTCCAGCCTGGCGCCAACATCAGCATGGCGGTAAGTCAGCTTACCGCCATATGCCAGACTCAACTTCGTCAATTTCCGCCCGGTACGACGCCGCCTCTAGTTATCCAGTACAGCGCTTCGAGCGTGCCCATCCTTCAGATGGGACTTTCCGGCCGGGGGCTTAATGAGCAGCAGTTGTTTGACCTCGGGGTGAACTTCATTCGCGTCCAATTGCTGAATGTTCAAGGCGCCGCTATACCCTATCCTTACGGTGGCAAGATGCGCGAGGTCATGGTGGACCTGAACACACAGGCCCTCCAGGCAAAGGGGCTTTCGCCCGTTGACGTCACCAACGCCGTTGCCAATCAGAACCTGATTCTTCCTTCAGGAACTTCCAAAATCGGGCAGTTCGAGTATGACGTTGAGACCAATGGCAGCCCGCTAACGGTTCAGCAATTGAATGACCTCCCCATCAAAAGTGTTGGAAACACGGTGGTGTATATCCGCGACGTCGCGCACGTGAGGGATGGGTTCCCGCCGCAGACGAACATCGTCCGAGTTAACGGCCAGCGGGCCGTTTTGCTGACCGTTCTAAAGACAGGACAAGCCTCCACTCTGGATATCATCTCGCAAATCAAGCAGGAACTACCTTTCATCGAGAAGGGCCTGCCTCCTCAGTTCGAAACGCACCTGCTGATGGACCAGTCCATCTTTGTGCGCGCTTCGATCAGCGGGGTGGTGCGGGAAGCCTTGATTGCGGCGTGTCTGACCGCGGCGATGATTCTGCTATTCCTAGGGAGTTGGCGCAGCACGCTAATTGTGGCTGTCTCAATTCCCCTTTCTGTGCTGACCTCTCTCATCATCCTGAGTGCCCTGGGCGAGACCATCAACATCATGACGCTGGGGGGATTCGCTCTGGCCGTGGGCATTCTGGTGGATGATGCGACCGTGGAAATCGAGAATATCAACCGCAACATCGCCATGAAGAAAGAAGTGCAGAAGGCGATCCTCGATGGCGCCGCCCAAATCGCCGTTCCTGCTTTTGTTTCTACGCTCTCGATTTGTATCGTATTCGTTCCCATGTTTTTCCTCACGGGCGTGGCCCGCTACCTTTTTGTACCCCTGGCAGAGGCAGTGAGCTTCGCCATGCTGGCCTCCTACTTCCTGTCGCGCACCATCGTGCCGACCATGGCCAAATACCTCTTGCGAGGCCACGAAGAGGACGTCGCTAAACTTGAACAGGAAGCGCGGGGTCATTTCCTGGCACGGCAGCAGGTGCGGTTTGAGCACGCCTTTGAGGGATTCAGGCACCGATATCGGGCTCTTTTGCAGAGCTGCCTCGAACGGCCGGGCGTATTCGCCGTCATTTTTTTACTAGTGATGCTGATCTCGGCCGCAGCACTGTTTCCCTGGCTCGGCGAAGACTTTTTCCCCGCCGTCGACAGCGGCCAGTTTACACTTCACTTGCGCGCTCCCACCGGTACGCGCATCGAAGAGACGGCGCGGCTCTGTGACCTGGTGGAGGAATCGATCCGGCGCGTCATTCCCGGCAATGAGATCAATAGCGTAATTGACGATGTCGGGATGCCTTACAGCAGCATCAATCTTTCCTACAGCAATTCGGCTCCCATTGGAACTGGGGACGCCGACATCCTGGTTTCACTGACGGCCAAACACCGTCCTACGGATGAGTACGTCAACAGTCTTAGGATCAGGCTCGCCCAGGACTTTCCCGGCGTCATCTTTTACTTTCTGCCTTCGGACATGGTGAGCCAGATTCTCAACTTCGGCCTGCCCGCGCCCATCGACGTACAGGTTGTCGGCAACAATCTGGAGGCCAACCGGGAGTTTGCCGACCGCCTTCTCGCGAAGGTGCGGCACATTTCGGGTACTGCGGATTTGCGCATCCAGCAGGCGTTCAATCTGCCGCGGATCCAGATCGACGTGGACCGCACTCGGGCGCAACAAGTGGGCCTGACCGATCACGATGTGGCGAGCTCCATGCTTATTTCGTTAAGCGGGAGCTTCCAAACTTCTCCCACCTTCTGGCTCGACCCGAAGAATGGCGTGAGTTATAGCATCGCTGCTCAAACGCCCCAATATGATGTTGACTCCCTTCAGGACCTGAGTAACATTCCCATCACGGGCGCTGATGGCAGTCCGCCGCAGATTCTGGGAAACCTGGCGAGTATCTATCGGGGCAGCGCGATGGCGGTAGTGTCACATTACAACGTGACACCCGTTATCGATATCTATGGTTCCGTTGAAGGCCGAGACCTCGGCGGTGTGGCCGCCGACCTGGACCGGGTTGTGGGCGAGAGTCAAAAGGATCTACCGCGCGGGTCACGCACCATCATTCGCGGCCAGATCCTTACCATGCGGTCTTCGTTTGTCGGCCTGGTCTCCGGCTTGGTGCTCTCTATCGTCCTGGTCTATCTACTGATCGTGGTGAATTTTCAATCGTGGCTCGACCCGTTGATCATCATTTCGGCTCTGCCGGCGGCGCTCTCCGGTATCGTGTGGATGCTGTTCGTTTCCCGCACCACCATTAGCGTGCCGGCGCTAACAGGCTCCATCATGTGCATGGGCGTGGCTGCGGCCAACAGCATCCTGGTGGTGAGTTTCGCCAAGGAGCAGATGGCGGAGGAGGGCGCGGACCCTTTCCACGCCGCGCTTGAGGCAGGATTCACGCGCTTCCGGCCCGTGCTGATGACTGCTCTAGCGATGATTATCGGTATGGTGCCCATGGCTCTCGGCTTGGGAGAGGGCGGCGAACAGAATGCTCCGTTGGGGCGCGCCGTGATCGGTGGCTTGCTGTTCGCCACCGTTTCCACGCTCCTTTTTGTGCCGACTCTGTTTAGCATCATTCATGGTTATCTGAGACGCCGCCGCCAAGCTACCCAGGGCGAATCGCAACCGACAGGCCGAATCGAAAACTTTCGTGAGGGCGAAGAATGAAGATCGATAGAGAAGGCCCGCAGATTGCGACCAGTGCCGGGCCTTCCGAACCTGGTACGCCACCGCGCAGTAGGGCCGCGCGGAAGGTGATCGCCGCCGTTATCGCGCTGGCTGCCGTCGCTTTGGTCGTAACTGCCGGTATCCTGCCCCGTGTGAGAGCTCGGCAGGAGGTGCGCGCTGAGACTGACGAACTCGCCGTTCCCACTGTGACGGTGGCTCATCCGCAGATCAGCACCGCGCAGCAAGAGGAGGTCTTGCCAGCGAACATCCAGCCCTATATTTCGGCGCCGATTTTCGCCCGCACCAACGGATATCTGAAGATCTGGTACTTCGATATCGGAGCTCACGTGAAGCAAGGCCAGTTGCTAGCTGAAATTGAGACGCCGGAGGTGGATGCCCAGCTTCACCAGGCGCGCGCAGACTTGGCCACTGCTCAGGCTAACCTGCGTCTCGCTGAGATCACTGCTGCACGCTACCAGGATCTGTTGAAATCGGACTCCGTCTCCAAACAGGACACTGACAATGCCACCGCCAATCTCGCCGCTCAGCGGACTACCGTGCAGTCCAACGAGCAGAACGTGAAGCGGCTGGAGGACCTGGTTTCATTCGAAAAGGTGTATGCACCTTTTGATGGCGTTATTACAGCCCGCAATACGGACGTGGGAAATCTGATTAACTCCGGCGCCGGCTCGCCCTCCGCGCAGCTCTTTCAGATGTCTGCCATCGATACGCTCAGGGTGTACGTTAGCGTGCCTCAAATCTACTCGCCGGACGCCCGCGTGGGTCTGCCGGTTGACCTGACTCTGCCTCAATACCCGGGAAGGCGCTTCACCGGCAAACTGGTCCGCACCGCTGAGGCCATCGACCCGGCTTCACGGACGTTGCTGGTGGAGATTGACGTCAAGAACCCTACGGGCGAGCTTCTTCCCGGCGCCTATGCCGAAGCCCACTTCAGGCTGTCCTCATCGGTGGCCCACACTTATCTGCTGCCGGTACCTGCGCTCATTTTCCGGTCTGAAGGTTTGCAGGTGGCGATCGTGAACGATGGCCGTCACGCGGAACTGAAGCATATCCAGCTCGGCCGGGATTTCGGCACTCAAGTGGAAGTTGTAGCCGGTTTGGCTCCTGACGACCAGGTGATTATCAATCCTCCTGACTCGCTGGTGAGCGGCGAAGAGGTGCGTCCCGTACCGCACTCTTACGATGGCACGACAGGGTCGCCGGCGGAATCACCCAAACCATCAGAAAGCCCACGTCAGGAAGGCAAAGGCAGCCTACAGCCCAACGGCGGGGGGCAGCAATGAGTCGATTTCAGCTTGGGATCTGGGATCCGGAATTCAGAGTTCAAGGCTGGTACCCCCGATGGGTTTTGCTTGCTTCGATATCCTCCTTAGTTCTGGTCGTCGCCGGTTGCATCGTGGGACCGGATTACAAGCGGCCCAGTGTAACCGTTCCTCCGGCGTACAAGGAAGGCGGCGGCACGGCGACCCAGCCGGGCACTCAAAACTTCCAGCAGAAATGGTGGGAGATTTTCGGCGATGCGCAGCTCAACACCCTTGAAGAGCAGATCAAAATTTCAAACCAGAACCTGAAGGCCAGCGAGGCACAGTACCGGCAAGCCCGCGCGCTGGTGCGATTCTACCGGGCTGAGTACTATCCAACCGGCACCGTGAACCCATCGATCTCCCGCACGAAGTACTCGGATAATAAGCCTCCGGTGAGCTCGCTTTCAGGCGTCACCTACAATGACTTCCTGCTGCCGGGCGATCTCTCCTACGAAATCGATGCCTGGGGCCGGGTGCGGCGGACGGTGGAGTCCGCCCGGGCCAGCGCCGAAGCCAGCGCCGCGGATCTGGCCACCGTCAATCTGAGTGTACAATCCGAACTCGCCGTAGATTACTTCGAGCTGCACAGCGCGGATGCACAGAAGAAGCTGCTCGATTCCACGGTTGCGGACTTCGAGAAGAGCCTCCAACTCACCGAAAATCGCCACTCCGGCGGTCTGGCGTCTGATCTCGATGTGCAACAGGCCCGGACGCAGCTCGAAACCACGCGCGCAGAGGCTACTGATGTAGGCGTTGCGAGAGCTCAGTTCGAGCATGCCGTGGCGGTGCTCACCGGGAAGCCGCCTTCGACTTTCAGCCTCGCGTTCTCGCCGGTGGCCGGACCGCCGCCCACGGTGCCGCTCGGCTTGCCGTCACAATTGCTCGAACGCCGCCCAGACGTGGTTGCCACTGAGCGCCAAATGACGGCCGCCAACGCGCAAATTGGCGTCGCCAAGGCAGCCTTTTTCCCCTCAATAATGTTGAGCACTTCGGGAGGACTTGAGAGCGGCTCACTGGGAACTCTGTTCCAGGGTCCGGGTCTCTTTTATTCGTTGGGTGCTGCGGCCGCCCAGACAGTGTTTGACGCTGGCCAGCGCCGCGCAAACGTGCAAGCGCAGCAAGCGGCCTACGACCAGACTGTTGCCAATTATCGGCAGACGGTTCTGACAGCGTTTCAGGATGTTGAGGACAATCTGGCTGCGTTACGCATTTTGGAGCAGGAAGCCAAGACACAGGACGTCGCCGTCGAGGCAGCCCGGCGATCTGTGGTTCTTTCCACGAATCAGTATAAAGGCGGCGTAACCGATTACCTGACGGTGCTCACCGCGCAGAGCGCTGCTCTGGCGGATGAGCGTTCCGCCGTAGACATTTTGCGCCGCCGCATGGACGCGAGCGTCCTGCTGATTAAGGCGCTTGGCGGTGGATGGGATGTAACCGCCAACCTTCCTCGGGCGGACGCGCTTGCTAGCACTCCAAGCGGCGGACAATGAAATCATCAGCACCCAGATCCAGGCGGGGTTGACCGGGCCAGAACCAGCCCGAGTCAACCCACATGCCTGACCTGGGATCATCGTCAACCCACGATGAAGGAGTCACCCTGCCGGTTACCAGGCCGTGTTGGTGACCAGGTTGTAGGCGTTGACGCTGCCGAGGCCGGTCGCCATATCCCAACCCGGCGTAGCCCCAAACGACGGCTGATAGGCCGTAGCGCCCTTGGTCGGAGTTATGACCACAGCACACTTGGCGCCGGTGCCTCCGCCGCCCGTGAGGGTACAAAGCGGAACCCCGGTGTAGCCCTGACCCGCGTTCGTGAGAGTCAAGGAGGTCACCGTACTGGTGGTCGTGTTAATGGTGGCCGCGCATTTGGCCTTGACGCCACCTGAGTAAATGGTGGTTCCCGCAGGCGAAAGGTACTTTGTCAGATTAGCAGGCGCGGCAATGATACACGTCGGTGTACTCGTGTAGCCTGACCCGCCCGACTTTAGCGTAAGACTGCTGATGGCCTGAGTGCCCAGCGTACCGTTGGTACCGGACGGCCGGTAGCAATCCGCTTTGAAGACGCTGCCGTTATACCGACAGTTGAC